>JBHIBK010000031.1:0-11359 GCA_046759065.1 Thermoplasmata archaeon
CGTTGCGGTAGCTCCTACTGCAACTACACAGGCACAAACACAGGGGAGAACACCATGCAAGTCCCCCACAAGGACCGCCTAGGATACACAAAAGTACCCCTTTCTCCCCCCTTCGCGGGTAGAAACGACCTGCACAGCTCCGCGGACCTGTTTGTGGGGAGGGGAGATTCTACAACGCCTACACATAATTCTACCGCACCCCAGCCCTGCCGTGGTGTTCCCTCGGATACCTAAGGTGCCCTCCACGGGTACAGAAGAGGTAGGGTATTCTACGCGGCCGTAGAAATGTAGAATCTCTGTTCCAGTGTTCCGCTGCCCACTCCCCTTCCTCTCGGCCTTCAGGGACCGTAGAATCTCCTTCTCGCGCTCCGGAAGGAAGCCCATATGCTCGATAATGGGGAGGACTCCTTATTGCCCTCTTGAGCCGAGTTGAGGTACTGAGATTGCCTGGGATATCTGAGTTGCAATGGCGCAATGACGTCAATACTTCAAGGCCATTCCCGCGAGTTCAACTGCCACCGAGCACAACAAAATGATCCATTGATAATGCTGAAAGAACCTTGAAAGCCCTGGAAGACGATGACGAAACCCGCGTTCCGCCTCTTTCAAATCGTGAGAGCTTGACGCTCTGAGTAGTATGTCGGGTGGAGGAAGAGGTGGAAAAGGGGGTAGCGGTGGCGGTGGAAGGTGGTACGCTACCTGTCTGGGGAAGGTGGGCACTACCAGGTAGTAGGCGACATAACGCGGTGTCCTTGCGGTAGGTCCTGATGCTACTACACGGGGTGTAGAACGGTAGGATACTACCAAGGGCACGCCTGAGAGACTGCTCCCTCCACCCTCTTACTACCTTATCGAGAACAGACGCGGGATCTCCCTGCGAGTCCGCCTTATCAGGTCGTCCGCTGCGAGAGGGTGACTACCACCGTGCCCCCGTCTCTCCACCGCTGATGTTCTCGTGCCAGTCCGTCTGTCGGCTGTAGCCCTACCACCTACAGACCGTAGGAGTCCCGGTGGATACTGCCTGAGGTGGGAGAGGGGTAGTCGCACCGTCTAGCTCTCTTCCTATTCGTCCTCGTCGTCCTCTCCGCGGAGCAGTTCCTCCATATGCCTCAGTCGAACGGAGGCATGAAGACTCTCACGGAAGAGGTCCAAACAGGATCAGTTCGACCTCTGACCTCTCTGTCGTCCCCAATGCTTCCTCACCTCATCACATGTTGGCATGGGAGGCATCTCGAGAAGCCTGTACTGGAACATCGTGTACAGGTATTCTCTGTTGCTCTCCTTCTTGGCTTTTCGAGTTTCCTTCCTGAGCTCGTCTGGAGCCTTCCTGAACCGCTTGGAGAGGATGGTCCGGAAGGGGTCCTTCGAATACTTCAGATCCCTCTCGGACCGAATGCGCTTCTTCAGCCAATGGAAGAACGGGAGATAGACGTCCATCTCCGATTCGCCTTCCGACCTCAGGAAACGTCTGAACATGTCCTCCGTTCTGTCGAGCGCTGCTTCCTCGCTTCCGATGGTCGGAGTGACGTGAGCCACGACCATGCCTTCCAGTGGGTTCTCCTCGATCAGCTTGAGAATGCTTCCAACGGTCTCATGTTCGCCCAGGATCATTGTCAGAGCCTCCTCACCTCCATCCAGGAACCTCATTCCCTCGTTATCGTCGATCTCTTCGCCTCCCTCTCTCCAAACGCAAAAAAGTGCGCTCAGGGCCTCGGACACGAAGTCCTCCAGCTCGGGATGTTCCACATCCGTGACCGGAGCCATGGCTTTCATCCAGGCATACAATCCAATCACCCATCTCGTTATCGGGTCCGCGATCTTGTCACCGAGGTCGTCATATGCCTTCCCGATCTCCCTCTGTAGGAACCTTGCCTTCAGGAAGAGTATGGTGAGTGCGAGGCGGTCCAGCCTTTCCAGGACCTCAGCGAACCGTGTCTCTCCCTCTTCGTCTCCCTCGAAATCCAGGTGGTCCAGTCCGTAGACCGTGGTCATCAATCTGGATGTCATCTTGTCGTACTTCTGCCTTCTCAGCTTGTTCATGTCGGCGCACTTCACAGCCGTTTTCCAGTGCTCCCCAACAAGCTTGTAGTAGGTCTCGGGTGCGGACCTCCCACCCTCTATCTCGTTGCCATCCCGGTCGACCTTTACGAGCACTCCATGCTCGCAGAGTCTATTCAATCGTCTCTGCGCCTCCCCGTCCCATAGCCCTTTCTTCAGTCTTACCCTTCTCAGGATGTCCACTTTCTCCTCAGCATACCTTCCCAGTATCCTCTCTGTTATCGGGTCCTGAAGAAGCTCTTCGAAGCTCATTCTCTTCGGCATGACAGATCCCTCATATACTTTACTGCTACACATGTGAGTGCGGTTGTTAAATCCTTTTCGGAGCGATGCCCCTCTCGATGAGAGCGGACGGAACTGTAGGGGCGGTGTTGTCGTGCACTCCGAATCCTACCTCCCTGCAACTGCTGAAAGGGGGTCGTTGACCGTGTCGAGGGAGAGGACAGAACCCAGAGGTCTCACGGTCGAGGAATGCGCAAGACTGTGCTCCGCGTCCAGGAGACTGCCCTCGAGTGCAACGAAGTTTCAGATCTGGAGAGCACTGAGAGACGAGGTCCTCGTAAGGCTGTTGTACGAGACATGGGCCCGAGTGAGTGAATTGCTGAAGGTCGACGTTCGAGACGTCGATCTCGATAACTGCTCCATCCTCATTCGCCATCCCAAGGGGAAAGCGGTCTTCCGGTTTCAGGACGGGAGGAGAGTCCATGTCGATACTGTTCATCGACAGCGACAGGTCTTCTTCGGCGACTACACCAGGGACCTCATGATCCGCCACCTTCACGGACGGAGGAGAGGCCCACTGATAACAAATAGCAGAAGGAGAAGGCTCTCAACAAGGCAGGCAGAGAGAATCGTAGACAGGCATGCTGGGGCAGCGGGCGTTCAGAGTGTGGTCGGGTACAACAAGAAGGGAAGCGCGGTTCGTATTGTGACTTGTAAGGCCCTCAGGGAAGCCGGAGAAAGGCATACCGATGTGGCTGGAGCCGATAGAGATGCCACAGCGAGGATTGCAGGCCACACTGTCCAGACAAAGGAGAAGTACTACAAGAAAGGGAACTTCGAGGAAGACAGAAGGATCGTCAGGGAACATCATCCCCTGATGAAGGAAGAAGGGACGGGACACCAGAAATGACGGACTCATATGTGAACCACGACAGAAATGGAGAGCCAGACAGGATGAGATGAGTTAGATGTCAGATGACAAGGTAACAATCAGCGCAAAAGTTTCAAAAGACTTCCAGAAGCAGCTTGACCAGATAGGGGAGAAACTGGGTGTGGCCAACAGGTCAAACGTGATTAGGTCCGGACTTGAGTACTTCATCGATGCATTCAATTCAGGTCGTATACCAGCGGTATTCCGCATATCGAAAGAAAAGGATAGTCAAGGGCAAACCCGAACGAAAGTCCAGGTATACCCGGGTATAGGCCCGTATAGAGTCATGAAAAGCGAAGGAAAGAAGGGTGACTGAGGATGAAGGGTGTGACAGGGAAAAACAGACGTCAGAAGGGATGCCCGAAAGAGACCGGGAAAGAAAACGATGAGACCCTGTCACACCTCCCGAGATCGTTTCAGGTTTTCTCATCAATCCTTGAAAAGGCAGGCAAGACGGACAACAAGCACAACAAGAAGCGTTGATTCTTGATGGGGGCTTTGAAATTGAAGAAACCCGCCCTCCGGTGGCTTCCTTCATGGACGCAGTTCTTAAGTACTCTATCATACATATATGTCATATGACATTTATGTACACTTTGGAACCTCCAAAACCCGCAAAAGGTCCATCGCCTCGACTCAAAACCCTGCATGAGGTCGAGCTCATCCTCAGAAAATCGGCCTCAAAGGACGAAGGGCCCCTGAGCCTTGCAGAGATTAGGCGTCGGATGAAGGCAAAGAGTGTCCGTCATTCCACAGTAAGAACATGCGTGAATGAACTCAAGAGGCTCCACTTGGTAACAGAGGATCCGGGAAAAGGTGTCATGTGGACACTCTACGAGGATCCTGAATTCTGGTCTCAATCTGGATTAGTCGAGCTGTAGTCCGCACTTCTCGAGGACCCCACATGTCCAACATTCAGGTTGTAGTCAATAGAAGGACGTTCAACGCATCGGGAAAAGCACAGAAAAGAAAACTGAGGGAATACGCAATCCGGCTGAAAAAGGAGCCTTTTTTGGGAACCAAAATCAAGAGGAAATCCCTACCCAAGAAATATCGGAACTTGCCAAATCTTTTCCGACTGAAGCTTCCAGGTGGTTGGAGAGCTCTGTACACAGTCGCTAGCAGTCCCACCCATGGAACGCAAGTGAGAATCCTTTGGATTGGGAACCACGCCAAATACAATCGCCTCTTTGGATTCTGAGCGTCTGTTCTTGGATTATGTGTGAATTCCTTTCTCGACGAACTCCGAAAGAGAACTCACTCATTTGCAGTCAGCGTGTCGGAAGTTTGAGCCTCTTCTAGGACCTTCCATCTCAATGCTCTGGAGCTGGGTCCCCACTGCCCGACAATTGTAGTTGTGGGAAGGTTGAATACTCCGCGGAACGTTCTACAGCGTGGAGGGATGCGATGAGCACAAGAAGGACTAGAATGAACTCTGGCGGTTCCGTTGAAGGAGTCCCCCTTCAGCTACTCATAGCCGTGGTCGTCACAGGAATCGTACTTGTGATGGTCCTCGGATGGTTGAATTCCATCGAACCCCCGAGGTCTATACGGTCCATTCAGGTCACCGATGGAACGGAGGCAATCGACAGCGTAGAGTATGACCCTGAGACAGGAGATGTCTCTCCAGCGAGAATAACGGTGGTCGTGTTCGACCAGGACTTGAACCCTTTGGCGGGAGCTCTAGTTCTTGTTCAAGGCAGCGGAGTCTCGGAATACAGAATCACGGATGAGGACGGTAGGGCCCCGATAGACATCTCTGAAGTTTTCCTTCCCGAGGGCGGGTCCCCTCTGGGTCACTTGGAGATTCTCGTGGAGAAATCTGGGTACATCAGATTGGATCGGACCTTTCCGGTGGTCAGAGTGTGATCCGCCTCTTTCGGAGGTGGGGTAATGGATAACACCGCGGTTGGCCTGTCGACAAACATGCTCCTTTTCGCCGTGGTCATTGCCGTTTCCATTCCCTTGGTCTTCTCCGCGTTCGAGACGTATGACCGCTTCAGGACCGAAGATGACTTGGTCAGCGAGCTATCCAGGTTCGTGAGCATTTCCCTTCTGTACTTCGATGCTGGAGGGGGTCAGGCGGACATTACGGTCAAGCTGCGCGATGGAGTTCTTCATCACATAGATTTCGTGGAATTCGGAGGACCGCTGGATTCTCCGCTCTGTGCTTCAATCAGATACAAGATTCATGGTGACGACCCTCGATACTTGCTCTTGGACGACTACAACCTCAGAACGACGGCTGGCGGGGACGCCCTCAGGTTGTCCAGCGGGGTATGGACTGTCCACATCGAGGTGAAGAGCGGGGATTTCGGTGACTACCTACTCCTCACGTTAGGGTAGGTCCGAAAGGGTTATCTGCCTCTCCATCAATATTCGGTTAGGAGGAAAAACTATGAGGAACCTTGTCCGAAACGACAGGGCGGGTCTTTGCCCTCGAGGGAATGCCACCCTCAGCTAAGCTAGTCTACAGAGTTTTGGAATACAATGGCCCCATGAGTCACAAGGAACTGCGCAGTGAGACCGGACTGGGGCCCAGAACGTTGCGCTATGCACTCTCCAAACTCAAGAACGAGGACATAGTGTCCGAGAAGGTCAGCCTGAGGGATGCCCGCCAAAGAATCGTCTATCTGAGACTATGAGAACTGCTCCGAGATCTTGGATATCTGTTCGCCGAAGACATCAACTTCCTTCTCATTGTTGTAGATGTAGAAAGAGGCCCTTGCGCATCCCTTCATTCCGTGAGCGTTGAACCAGCTGTGCACGCAGTGCATGCCGCTTCGTATCATTATGCTCGCAACCTCGTCCAGGATCATGGCTACGTCATGAGGATCGAGCCCCTCCATGTTGAAGGGCAGGATGGCACCACGGCTCTCCACGTCGGGACCAAGGATATCCACACCCGGGATGTCCTCCAACAGCTTCGTCCCCTTTCTGTTCAGAGCCTCACTGTGCTTCCTGATGTTGTCCATGCCGATCTCTGAGAGATAGTCTATGGCAACGCCCGCGCCTATGATGCCGCTGAAGTTCTGAAGACCCGCCTCGAACTTGTGAGGGGGCCTCAGGATCTCGGATCCTTCATACCGCGAATCCGAAACGGTATCCCCGCCAACCATGAACGTGTCCAGTTTCTCGAGAAGATCGTACCTCCCATAGAGCACCCCAACGCCACTGGGGCCGCACATCTTGTGAATGGAACAGGCAAAGAAATCCACATCCAAATCCTGAACATCGACGGGAAGATGCGGGGCACTCTGCGCGCCATCCATCATGAAGAGCCCGCCGTGGTCATGAACCACTTCCGCGATCTCCTTCGCGGGTATCGTGTAGCCATCCAGATTCGACGTGTGGACCATGCTTACCAGCTTCACCTTCTTGGACATCATCTCCTTCAGGTTTTCCATCGAGAAGGTGTTGTCCTCATTGGACCTGACGGTCCCATACGAAACACCCTTCTTTCTAGAAAGCTCGTGCCAGGGAATGAGATTGGAGTTGTGCTCCTTGTCCGTGGTCAGAACGACGTCACCCTTCTCGAAACCCAGAGTGAAGGCGATCATGTTTACAGCCTCTGTTGTGTTCTTCACAAAGACTATCTCCTCCGCCCTTTCCGAGTTCAGGAATCGGTGGATCTTTCTTCTTGCCTCATAGACCTCGAGGGTTACGCGGGTTCCAAACTTGTGTATGCTTCTTCCGCCGCAGGATGGATAGTTCTCGTAGTAGTCATTCATGGCTTCGAGGACCTGAGCGGGCCTTAGTGTTGTGCACGCACTGTCAAAGAAAATCGGAGCATCCTTTCCTTGAAGTATCGGGTAGTCCTTCCTTACGGCGGAGACATCCATATCTAGAGGGATTACCGATTCTGAAATAAACCTTTGTTTTCAGCCAATCTAGGCCAAACCCCAGTTCAGGTAGTACAACTTCGAGTAGCCGTCGTCGTACACTCTTTGGAATGGCGGTTCTTCGAACTTGGAAACCGCCGCGTCGCTCATGGGTTCGGCGGGATCCCAAGGATAGAGCTGGACTCCGTCAACCGTGCCCTGGTCGAAGGCCACGAAGATGGCTCTACGCATTCCAGAAGGGGAGTCGACTTCTTCGAGCTCCGCCTTTGCGTCCTCGAAGTCAGGGGAATGGAAGATGAGGGTGGCCGTGTCCCACGTTGCGTCCACGTCCCCGAAACCGAAGAGCATAGAAGAGACTCGATGGTCCGCCGCAGTCAGGTCGTCAGCATATTCCCCCGACCAACGGGCGAGACTGACCAACTCAGGCCTCATGCCCTCGTCATAGCCCGCCATGATGTCCCTGGGCGGGTAGGCAGCAAAGGCATTGGTCAGAACAAGACCTAGACCAAATGCGGTCACCAAACTGGTCCTCTTGCGATTCCCCTCGAAATGAATCAAACCGGATGTATGTGCGAACCCGACACCCGCAAGGATCGCCAGAGGAAACATCAGGTATTCGATGTGTCGATAAGGAATCAGAACCTTGCTCGAAGCAAATATGCCAGCAAGTGTCGATAGCGATATAGCAAGGGTCCAAGCCAGCGGATACAGTCCTCCTTGGCGCATGGACATCGGACGCGTTCCAGGGCCCGCGAAGGAGGCAAAGAGAATGAGCGGAAAGAACAACACGGCAGCCATGGACGGGAGGTCAACCGTTGTTCCCGGAACGACCACGAGCGCACTCACGAGTAGTATCAGGAGGGTCACCGCGAAGACGGAGGCGTAGGACGCCAGAGTTCTTCTGTAGGTCGGGTATCTGAACACAAGATTGGGGAAGAATCTCCGCCTCGAATGCACGACGAGCAACGCGACTACCGATGCTAAAGCCAGCATGCCCAGGAGGACAGGAGAGAAGAGAAATCCCTCGCTCAGAGCGATTCTTTCGGTGAAGCCGGGAGAGGCCACGAACCAATAGAGGAGGACCGTAATGGCCGTGAATAGAATGTACGCCAGTTCTCTCGCCAATCTCGCATTCGAGGTTCTGTTTCTCAGCAGTTGGACAAGAAAGATCCCGAATATGAGAGAGATCAGCAGGAAGTATGTTGACAGGTGATGCGTTACGATAAGGGCAAGGGTGGCTGGAAACAGGAGAAACCCGAACTTCGGATTCTTCAGCCATTTATAGAAAAGAAAAAGGCACGTTGCGAAGAGAAGATCTCCCAAGGCTGCAGGCATCGGGTGCGAAGTCGGATAGACGTGGGGCATGACGACCGCCAAGAACGCCGCTGCGACCAATCCAGCTCTGTCATCCCTCGTGATTTCCGTTGTGAGCAGAAAGCCCGGGAAGACGATCAGAGAAGCTAGTATCGGGATGATGAGCGACAGAGCCAAGGAGAGTTCCATTCCCAGCAGGGACGAGCCTGCAACGACAATCTCCATCCCTGGAAAGAACGGATAGGCGAATCCCCATCCACCATACGTCTCGGATATCGATCCGTCTGTTGTGAGTTGCGTGCTTATGTGGTAGTATTCACCGATGTCCGCCCCCCAAAACAGATACCTCGTTAGGGGGAGCAACCTGAGGAACATGGAAAAAAGGAATATCGCCAGAAGTGCAAAAGTGGTGGACCTTTTCATCCGATGTTGAAATCGTAAGGGGGTACTTTAACCTTATCCGATGGCAACTGGGATGTTATTTCCGCCTTCGAGCTTGGACACGCCCTGGAGTCAACACACGCTGGAGGTAGGCTATCACATCTAGGGGCATTCTGGATTGCGGAGCAAACATGCGAATGTGATCTGACTTGGTCCGTGACGGCTCACCAAGTTGGAGGAATGGAAAGGCAGACACACCCCCTTTGCGACAGCTCCTGTGGGCTCTACCGCAAGACCGACATCAGACCGTGATTTCTTCATGACAACGAACTGCGACGGGATATGGCCTAGGAAGCCCGGAAGAACATCCTCGAGAGGTTCAGCACAGAAAAGATGGCCACTCGAACCTTGGGGGATCTCTTCCTGGAACGCATGGTGTTTCAGCATGGAAACGCCCATCTGGAATACGCTCAGGCAAAAAGTAAATAGTGACGTGTCAACTTGTCTCCGGGAGTTATGCGCGTCTGCATGGTGGCACCCTCAGTAAAGATTCCAGAACCACTGGCTCAATCCATTCACCAGTTTGAGTTCGCAAAGAACCTGACAAAGAAGGGGATTGAGGTTCACCTAATCTGCCGCAGGGATGAGGGCAGGTCATCCCATGAATCAGGCATCTTCTATCACAGGGTTTTCTCGAAGGAGCTTCCCTTGAAAAGGCTGATGTTCACACGAAGTGCCAAAAGGAAAGTCAAGTCTCTGTTGCGTGACTGGGAATTCGACGTTGTTCACGACCGCGGATATCTCTTTGGCGGGTCAGGAATATCCGTTGCCACCGAGGCGGGAATCCCAACCGTTCTGCAGATCGACGATGACTGGATAAGGACGGAAGCCTTGGTATCGAGAATTGCCTCCAGTAGACTCTATCGCGAATTGGCGCTGAAGTGGTGTTCCCGTACGCTGAAAGAGGCGGATATTGCCTTCACGGTGAGCGGGAGTCTCAGGCGGGTCGCAATTGAGAATTGGGGAGCGGATGCGAAAAAGATTCACATCATTCCCAATGGTGTCGACCTTGACCTTTTCAGTCCTGAGGCTGAACCCTATGGCATTCGAGACAGACTCAAAGCAAGAGATGATGGGATCGTATGCTTCGTAGGAGCGCTGGGCCCTTGGCACGGGGTCGATCAGTTGATGAGAGCTTTCTCGCTGGCCCTCGGCAAGCGTGCGAATCTGAGATTGTTGCTCGTTGGCGGGGCGAGGGAGTATGAGATCGGTCCTTTGAGAAGCGAGGTGGGGAGGTTGGGCATTGCGGACAGGGTGCATTTCTTGGGGAGAATCGAGCATAGGCAGATTCCGAGCATCCTCACAGAAAGTGATGTGGCGGTGGCTCCGTATCCTGAGACGGACTTCGGCTTCTCCCCGCTCAAAATCTTCGAATACATGGCAAGCGGACTTCCTGTGATTGCGAGCGACACACCTTCGACGAGAGAGATCATTGATCCAGGTGTGAACGGTCTCCTGGTAAAAGCTGGTGATACGAAGGCGTTGGCGGGAGCGATAATAGGCGTACTGGACGACCCAGATCTAGATTCGAGATTGAGGAAGGGGGCTCTCGAAGCAGCGCAGAGCTTCAGTTGGGAGAAATCGACGGAAAAGCTCATTGAACTGTATCGTCGAGTCATTGCGGGGTGAGCGGATTGACTGAATCGACTTCCCAACATCCCTCTCAGAAGGCGTCTCATTTTTGGCATGTGGCACCCTGGCTGAGGCTCGCGAGGACTCTGCGAATGCTCAAAGCCCACGTGAGGAGCGAGATGATGGTCCTGGATGTGGGCTGTGGCGATGGAACCATCATGAAATCTCTCGGTGGAAGTTGCGTTGGAATCGACATCTCTTTGGATGCCCTAGGACGTGCAAGGGTGAACTCAGAAGCACACGTCGTCCTTGGCTCGGCCTTGGCTTTGCCGTTCAAAGAGGAAACATTCGATGTGATTGTCTGCACCGAGGTTCTGGAGCATCTGAGAGATGTAGGACCTGCAATCGAGCAGATCGCCTCCATCCTAAAGCTGGAAGGAGTCGTTCATCTTACTGTCCCTCTGGCGAGCTGGTACAGGCTTCTACTCATCAAGCTTCTTGGCGTCAGACCGTATTTCCTGAGCGAAGAGCATGAAAGGGAGTTCTCGGCCATTTCCATTGAGAAATTCAGCCCGATATCCTCGCTCATTACTGCGATTGAGGACTGTGGCCTCACAATCGACGAGGTGAAAGGCTCCTACTTCTTTCCGGACAAGGTCGAAGGCCCTCTAGACAGAATCGTCAATGGCTCGACTAGGATGAGGAATCTCGCCTGGCGCTTAGACGATTTTCTGAGTAGGATACCCAAGTTGAATCTCTTCGGCAGGTACCTGGCGCTGTCATGCCGCAAAGCTCAGACCAAATCCTCATAGACTTTCTCTATCTCAGCGGCGATTCTCTCCCAGGTGAATTTGCGCAGAACCCGCCTTTTTCCTTCCCTTCCCATTTCCCTTGCTTTTTTGGAATCCGATAGAATCTGAACGATGGCCCCCGCAAGATCATTGGCTTTGCCGTATCCAACAAGGAGACCGGTTTCGTC
>JBHIBK010000032.1:0-11339 GCA_046759065.1 Thermoplasmata archaeon
TGACACCACGCCGGCCATAGGTGCGGATTACAGCGATCCTTCGGGAATCGACACAGCGAGCGTGATGCTGGAGGTGGATGGCATCGACGTCACCGCGTGGGCGGCGGTAACACCGATCGATGTGTCCTACACCCCGACAACACCGTTGTCCGAGGGCGCTCATAATGTCCGCCTAGAGGTGGCGGACGGCTCGTCCAATCAGAACACTGCTGTATGGACCTGGTGGTTCGTTGTGGACACGACCCCGCCCACCATCACGAATCTCGGACCCCCTGACCAGTCGACGATAGGCGACGCGATCCCAGCAACGGGCGCGAGTTACATTGATGACTCCGGGATTGACATAGCGAGCGTGATTCTAGAGGTCGACTCAGTTGACGTTTCCGCCTTTGCGATTGTGACCGCGAACCAGATAACCTATACCCCGCCGGGTCCTCTTTCGGAAGGCACTCATGACGTCTACCTGGAAGTGAAGGATCAGGCGACGCCCCAGAACAGCGCCACGATGACGTGGTGGTTCGTCGTGGACACTCTACCTCCGACCATATCGAATTCTCAACCCGCCCACCAATCGACGGTCGGGGTGACGATGCCGACGATAGGCGCCAGCTTCAGCGACCCCTCGGGGATAGACGTCGTCACCTTGATTCTGATAGTCGACTCGATAGATGTCACCAGCATTGCGATGGTGGAGCTGGATAATATCGTATATACTCCGACGCTCCCGCTCTCTGATGGTGTTCACAACGTCATGCTCGTGGTGAAGGACAACTCCGCGCCTCAGAACGTTGCGACGGAGAACTGGTGGTTCACTGTGGACACAACCATATTCGATTTGACGCCGCCAGCGATTACGAACCCGCAACCAGCAGACCAATCGACAATCAGCGACAGCACGCCCGCCGTGGGTGCGAAATACAGCGACGATTCCGGGATTGACACGACAAGCGTGGTGCTGAAAGTGGATTCGGTGGATGTTTCCTCCTTGGCCACGATCACCGCCTCTGACATAGTGTACGCACCAGCAGGGCCATTATCAGAAGGGACGCACACCGTCCATCTAGAGGTGGAGGACGCCTCGGCCAACCGCAACAGGGCAGCCGAAACATGGCAGTTCATGGTCGACACTTCGCCTCCCACGGTCACTGACCTGCAGCCCGCCAATCATTCGACACTGGGCGATACTGCGCCCGTTATCACCGCGAGCTTCAGCGACATCTCTGGGATCGACACGGCAAGTGTTACGCTGAAGGTGGACTCAACAGACGTGACAGCGTCCGCGACTGTGGTGGCAGGTCAGATTACCTACGTTCCGACGACACCCTTGGCCGATGGCATCCATGACATCTACCTGGAGGTCAGAGACCAGTCGACGCCTCAGAACACGGCAACGAGGACTTGGCGGTTCACGGTGGATACTCTCCCGCCAGCGATCACGAACCTTCAGCCCACGAATGGATCCACATTGCCCTTCATCCCGTTCTCCATCAGCGCGAGCTACAGCGATGCGTCCGGCGTCAACACCACGAGCGTGACGATGAAGCTGAACTCGATAGATGCCACTGGGTCCGCGGAAGTGACGGCAGACGGGGTGACCTTGGAGTTCATGACCCGCTTGGAGGCGGGCACTTACACGGTCTATCTCTCGGTCAAAGACATCGCCAGTCCGCCTAATAGGGCAGTCGTGGTGTGGTCGTTCACGATACCTGGGGAGCCTGAGGATTCTGACGGCGATGGATTGCCTGATGACTGGGAAGAAGGGAACTTCGGAGACCTGGGCCAAGGCGCGGATGACGACCCTGATGAGGATGGGTTGACGAATTCTCAGGAATATGCCTTGGACGCGGATCCCCTCAACGAGGATACGGACGGCGACGGAATCAGGGACGGTGATGACGCCAACCCGCGGATTGCAGATGAGACCGGCGGAGACCTATTTGCGGAGCCATGGTTCTGGGTGGCACTGGTCGCGGTCATGGTCCTAGTTGCGCTTCTGCTGTTCTTCTTGTTCCAAAGGAGGAAAGAGGAGGAACCTGCGCAGGAGTCTGACGCCCCCCGAAGCCAACCTTCAGAGGAATGAGCGTCGATTCCGCAAAGAGCGCCCTACTGAACAAATGAATGCGCGAGATTATTCCACATTTTGATAATCTGAGCGAAATCTTCATTACTTTTCTCAATGTCGGTAACCTGAATGATGCACATTGGAGCCAGAGCTTTAGTGAGGAATCAATGTGGATTGGTGCTCACGTCACCATCCTCAGCTTTCTCTGGTTGTGGGACCCCAGGAGGTTGGTTCTAGAATGGCAGTGAAATACGAAGGGCGGAAGCACGGGCCAGCAGATCAGTTTGAGGGGATGCCAGGCGTGGGGAAAGAGCGACCTCCGCACATGGGAATCTCTCCGAACACTATCTTTGCGATCGACCGCAATCTCAAGATCACGTTTGTCAATCAGGCTCAGCCGGGCTACGCCAAGGATCAGATAATTGGGTCGAACATCACCGACTTCGTGCTGCCAGAGCATCAAGAAACAATGAGAAGATCCATAGAGCAGGTACTTCGAACTGGGAAACCGGCGAAATATGAGACGGTAGTGGACGGACCCCGCGAATCGCACAGCAGCTATGCGACCCTCGTCAGCCCCATCAAGCATGACGAGAGAATCATTGGTGCAATGCTGGTCACGAACGACATCACAGAGCACAGGACATCAGAGAAGGTGTCAAGGGTCGCGAAGGAAAGATGGACGTCCTTGGTCGGGAACACCGACGACATCATCATGATTGTGGACAGTAATGCTGTGATACAGTATGCCAACAAGACAATCCCTCCTCTCACTCTGGAGAAGGCGATAGGAAAGGAAGTGTACGACTACATACCAAGAAAACAGCACAACGTCTTGCGAGAGTCTTTAAGAGCGGTTTTTGCCATGGGAAAATCGGAACGCTTCGAGGTTTCCACGAAGGCTCCGAAAGTTGGCACCATATGGTTTGACACAGAATTGGTACCTATTCAACGCAATGGTAGGGTTGTCAGTGTCATACTGGTCGCCACGGACGTCACCGAGCGCAAGCGGATTGAGGACGAATTGAGAGCGTCCGAAGAAAGATACAGGAGCACAATCGAGGCGGCACCAGATGGCATAGTAACCTTGAATCTGAAGGGTATTGTCACATCATGCAATCGAGGGTTTGCAGAAATGTCTGGCTTTTCCAGAGAAGAAATCATCGGCAGACACTTCACAAAGCTTCCGACCTTGCGCAAAAGGGACGCACCCAGGCATTTGAAGATCTTCGCTTCCATGCTGAGGGGAAAATCACCTAAACCTCTTGAGGTTGTGTGGATTGACAAGGAGGGGAACAAGCGGTTTGCTGAGATCAGCCTCGGTGTTATGAGAAAAGGCGGCAAGATATCAGGTTTTCAGGCAATAGCAAGGGACCTTACAGACCGCAGTGAAATGAGGGAGGCATTGCGTGAGAGCGAGGCTCGATTCCGGGCAATATTCAACGAGGCGGGCATCGGCATAGCTCAAGTGAAGGAAGACGGCCGGCCAGTGGTGAGCAATGCCGCGCTGCAGGAAATGCTCGGCTACAGCGGGGAGGAGCTCAGCAACATGGTCTTCACCGAGTTCACCCATCCTGACGATGTGGAGACAGACTGGAAACTTTCTCAAGAGCTATTCGCCGGTAAACGTGACCACTACCAGATGGAAAAACGCTTTGTCCGTAAGGACGGAAGGTTGGTTTGGGGCCGGCTGACGAGCTCCCTCGTTAGGAACGCAAGAGGCAAACCTCAGTTCGGCATTGGCATGGTCGAGGACATCACCGAGCGCAAGCGCGCCGAGGAAGGCTTGAGGAAATCTCAACAGGAACTGAGCCTTAGGAATCGGATTAACGAGATATTTCTCGCCATCCCTGACGATCAGATGTACGGGGAAGCCCTGCAGGTAGTTCTTTCGGAAATGAAGAGCGAGTTCGGCATCTTCGGATACATCAACGATGACGGAGACCTTGTGAGTGCCTCCATGACCAAGGACGTGTGGGAGAAATGTCAGGTTCCCGACAAGCAGCTCGTTTTCCCCAGGGAGGCATGGGGTGGGGTTTGGGGGCACTCACTCAAAGAGAAGAAGGCAATCAGGTCAAACGGACCCCTTCATGTTCCTGAGGGACATATTTCGATTAAGGCAGTGGTATCTGTGCCCATTACCCATGGAGAAGAGGTCATCGGAATACTGATGGTCGCCAACAAAGAGGGCGGCTATGATGAGAGAGATCAAGCACTAGTGGAGACTATCGCGAGGAACCTTTCCCCTGTTTTGCATGCGAGATTGCAGAGGGACAGTCAAGAAAGAAAGCGCAGGCAAGCGGAGGACGAATTGAAGCAGACCCTTGAGGAGCTGGCCCGTTCCAACCAGGAGCTGGAGCAATTCGCTTATGTGGCTTCCCACGACCTCCAGGAACCGTTGCGCACGGTGTCCAGCTATGTGCAGCTCTTGAAGCGGCGGTACAGGGACAAGTTGGATTCAGATGCAGACGAGTTCATCGAGTATGCCTCAGACGGGGCTAGTAGAATGCAGACAATGATCAATGATTTGCTGATGTACTCAAGGGTTGGTACGCGAGGGAAAGAATTCTCACCCGTAGATTGCAACTCTGCTCTGGATAGGGCAAAGGCCAGTTTGGAGTTGATGATCGAAGAGAACGAGGCCGTGATAACCCAAGACTCCCTGCCGACAGTGGCGGGGGACGACTCGCAACTCACACAGCTGTTCCAGAACTTGATCGGGAACTCAATCAAGTTCCGGGGCGAAGGCCCGCCTCGGATTGATTTGTCCGCCGAGCAAGAGGGAGATGAATGGGTCTTTTCAGTGCAAGACAACGGCATCGGAATCGAGCACCAATATTCGGAGCGCATATTCGAAGTCTTCCAGCGTCTGCACAGTAGAGCGAAGTATTCTGGCTCAGGGATTGGCCTGGCAATCTGCAAGAAGATCATAGAACGCCACGGTGGTCGCATCTGGGTCGAGTCAGAACCGGGAAGGGGGTCGACATTCTATTTCACCATTCCCGTGGCGCGGGACGATTCATACAGAAAGGATATCGGAGGTGAAGAAGCGTGAGTACTGCAAGAGCTGGAAAACCGATAGAGATACTTTTGGTTGAAGACAACCCCGGTGATGTGCGCCTGACAAGAGAGGCCTTCAAGGAGGCCAAGGTTCGCAACAATCTGAATGTGGTCTGGAACGGGGTGGAGGCGCTGGCCTTCCTGCGCCGGCAAGGAGACTACTCCAAAGCCCCTCGACCCGACCTCATACTGCTCGATTTGAACCTACCCAAGAAGGATGGCCGTGACGTGTTGGCAGAAGTGAAGAAGGATCCCGAGCTAAAACGCATCCCCATAGTGATCCTGACGACCTCAAGCGCCGAGGAGGACATCATCAGGACCTACGATCACCATGCGAACTGCTACATCACCAAGCCCGTCGATTTTGAGAGATTCATGGAAATCGTGAAGTTGGTGGAAGACTTCTGGCTCACGGTCGTGAAACTGCCTCCAGGTGGTCCAAAAACATGACATCCTTGAAGACCAGAATCCTCCTTGTGGAGGACAACCCGGCAGATGCCCGTATTGTGCGCGAATTCCTGGCCGAGGCTGGAGCGTCCGAGTTTGATCTGATCCACATCGAGCGTCTCAGCGAAGCGATGAATCGCATCGGCAAAGAGCCGTTGGACGTAGTCCTGCTGGACCTCTCCCTTCCTGATGCACAGGGGCTTGACACGGTCGCAAATGCACTCCAGCAAGCATCCGATGTTCCAATCGTAGTCTTGACGGGAACGAACGACGAGTCGCTGGCGTTTCAAGCGGTTCAGGCCGGGGCACAGGACTACCTGGTCAAGTGGCCCGAGGATGGAAACCTCCTAGTGCGCGCCATACGCTACGCCATCGAAAGGCACCGCCTGACGGCGGAACTGGACCGGAGGGTAAAGGAGCTACAGGCCGCCCGAGCGGTGCTGCATCAGAAGATTAAGGAATCGCAGGCAGCCAGAGCAATCCTGCTCCACATCATCAACGAGAACGCCGACGGCATCGTCGTCATCGGCGATAATGGAAGCGTGCGATTCGTCAATCCAGCCGCTGAGTACATCTTCGGTCGCAAGTCGAGCGAGTTCATGGGCAGGCCCTTCGACTATCCTGTCGCTGAAAGCGATTGGGCCGAGATAGACATCACACGAAAAGACGGAAAAAGGATTACCGCGGAGATGCGCATCGTCGAGACGGAGTGGGAGGGTGAGACCACCCATCTGGCATCGATTCGTGACATCACAGGGAGATATGTCGCGGTCGGGCAATTGGCTAAGAGGATCGCCGACGATTTTGACATCCTGCTCAAGAGCATAAAGTATTACTCTGACATCCTGCAGCAAAGGCCTGACATTTCGAAGCCCGTCAAGGAACACCTCAAGGTCGTCCGCAGCCAAGGGAAAAAGGCACGCCAGCTCGTCAGACAACTGATGGAGTACAGCGGTCAGACATCCATCACGCGGCAACCGACAAGCCTTCTGTCCCTAGTTCAAGAGACCATTGAGTCCCTAGAGCAGGATCTCCCTAAGAACATTGACATCGTTTTGAATTGTGAATCCCAGGACCCTGGTAGCTTCATTGTCGATGCCGATCCGACCAAGATTCAGAAAGTGCTCACCAACCTGGCTTTCAACGCGAATAACGCCATGCCCAACGGAGGAGAGCTGAGGATTAGCCTCTCTCTGTGCCACTTCAATCCCGGTGAAGAAAGCCCCTTACCCGAGCTACCTGAGGGAAGTTGGATAGCTCTGGAAATATCAGATACAGGCATGGGCATTTCACAGAATGGTCTGGCCCGGATTTTTGAGCCCTTCTATGGAGCGAGAGAAGGTGGGGGAGAGGGCATCGGTCTGGCACAGGTCTACGGCATCATCAAACAGCAAGGTGGACACATCAATGTGGAAAGCCAGGAGGGGAAGGGAACTACGTTCACTGTCTATCTGCCCGCATTCTTCATCCCGGATGAGGGGTTCCTTGAGGGAATCGGCGAGGGGAGTCCGGCATCGGCGGCGGAGACACAGGATTCTTAGGCGATTCGCATACTGGCGGGCGTTCGAAGACACCTCCCACGGACATCCTTGGGTTGACAATAATCCCTATCCTCAGGACGTCTTCGAAATGCTTAAGAAACCAGAAAACATGTCCCCCTTATCCGCGGGGAGGTGGCATTGTTTTGCCTTTTCCAGCCACTCAATCCAGGAAAAGGTCCAAAGTTGGGAACATGAACCAAAGTGAGTCGGTCCTCCGTCCACGTTCGACGGCTCTGGCGGTTCCGAAGGAGAAAGGGAAGACCTATCCCGTCGTGATCGTCGGAGCGGGGCCTGCAGGCATAGCAGCATCTATGTATCTCAAGCGGGCGGGACTCGAACCGCGGGTTTTCGAGCGGGCCGAGATTGGCGGGCTTCTGAGGAACGCGCACCTCGTTGAGAACTATCCTGGCTTTCCCAGAGGCATTGGCGGGCAGCAGCTCATCGCACTGTTCAGGGAGCAACTGATTCGCTGGAGGGTCGACGTGCGCATGGAGGAGGTCTTCAGCACCTCGAAGGATGGCGACGTCTTCAAAGTCGCTTCGGAATCAGGTGAAATCAACGCGAATTCCGTGATAGTCGCCACGGGGACCAGACCGAAGAGGATAGACATCCAAGGACTCGAAGAGGTCGAATTGTCCAGGGTGTTCTACGAAGTCAGGGACATCCCTCCAACGGGCGCAGGGAGTGTCCTCATAGTCGGGGGCGGGGACGCTGCGTTCGACTACGCCCTCAACCTCGCCTCAAGAGGTTTCTATGTGGACGTCGTCTTCAGAGGAACGCCGAAGTGCATCCCCCTCCTCGGTGAGAGGGCGGACCGGTCTGAGAAGGTGAAGACGCACGCTGGGACCGAACCCAAATCAGTGAAAGAGGAGGATCGCCAGCTGGTGTTCCTGATGGACCAGAAGGGGGTCGAGAAGGAGATGGTCGCCGACTATGGGCTGATCGCGTGTGGCAGGGAGGCCGACCTTCGTATCCTGCCACCAGAGCTCGCGAGCAACTGGAGAGAAACGCCAGGCCTGTACCTCGTCGGCGATGTGAGACGGGGAAACTTCAGGCAAGTGGGGATATCCGTGGGCGACGGCATCCTCGCGGCCATGTCAATCGTCGAATCGCTGGGGGCCGAGAAATGAGGATTCTCGGTGAGTTCGGGAAGGAAGACCTGGCGAAGGTCTACGTGGCATCCATGAGAGACGGCCGTCTCGTGGAGTTCGTGGAGTCCCTCCAACCGCCGATTCCGCGCGAGAAGAAGTGGGTACTCATCATCTCATCATCGTTCGGCTGCCCGGTGAACTGCATGATGTGCGATGCGGGCGGTCACTACCTGGGAAGCCTCTCGAAGGACGAGATCCTGCAGCAGACAGACCACATGGTGAAGAGGCGGTTCCTAGATGGGCGGGTTCCCGTCCTGAAGTTCAAGGTTCAGTTCGCTAGGACGGGGGAGCCGTCGCTGAACCCGAATGTGCTCGACGCTCTCAGAGCCCTTCCTGATAGATATGACGCCCCTGGCCTGATGCCCTGCGTCTCCACGCTGGCCCCAGTGGGCGGGAAGCGCTTTTTCGACGAGCTCATCGACATCAAGGACACCCTCTACTCAGGCGGGCGGTTCCAGCTGCAGTTCTCTGTTCATACGACTGACCTGGGCAAGCGGGACGAGCTCATGCCTGTCAGGAAATGGGGCTTCTCCGAGATCTCTGAATATGGTGAGCGGTACTTCAGGAAAGGCGACAGGAAAGTGACCCTCAACTTCGCGATTGCCCACGGTTATCCGGTGGACCCTGAGGTGATCGCAGAGCACTTCGATGTCTCGAGATTCTTCATCAAGATTACCCCGCTCAATCCCACCTCGAAGGTCAAGAGGAGGAAGCTCGAGTCGGCTGTCGACCCTCATGACGAGGAATCGTGCCTGGAAGTCATCAATGGCTTCGAGGACCTGGGCTTTGATATCCTCCTAAGCGTCGGAGAGCTCGAGGAGAACAGCATTGGGAGCAACTGCGGTCAGTTCGTGAGCATCATCCGCGAGGGGGGATACGCGGTCAAGAGCGACTACGAAACGTCGAGATACACGGTGAGGACCTTCGACAGCCTGCTAGACCAAGAACAGCAGGAAGACCAGACCCAGTAGGACCATGACTATTCCCGAGAAGAGCGTGATGGTCCTCTTGTTGGACCTCTCCCAACTGGTGAGCTTTCTCGCAACGAATCTGTTCGACGTGAACACGAGTATGAGTATCAGCGGGAGCACGAACATGATGTTGTAGAGGTAGAGATAGCCCACACCCTCGAAGTAGGTCGTCTGCGATGCCAGTAGGGTCAGGACGGCCACATAGATGCCGCCAGAGCATGGGAAGGTGCACAGCCCGACGAGCAGGCCAGCGACCAAGGAGGATGGGAGCGTTGCCTTGAAGATCCAGTCCTTCGCCCTGGTCCACGTCTTCTCAGGCATCTTGAAGGTGAGCAGGAGATTGGGAAAGAAGTACTGCAACAGGCTCAGCGTCCCCAGGACGAGTATCAATGACGACCCGACGTACGCGAGGAGATGAGGCTGCCCGCTCAGGACAATGGCTCTGAGCAACCCGATGCCGATGAAGAAGTAGACGAAGAAAATGGCGAGTATGTATACCACGCCCATCTTGGCCACATTCCCTCTGCTCCTTCTGATCACAAACAGGAACGTGATGAAGAACAGCAGTACCGCGATCGCACAGGGGTTTATCCCGTCGAGGAATCCTGTGACAAGCACGAGCGGGAGGAGGGACTCCTCAGTGATTGTTGAACCAGAACCCTGGTCGAACCAGAGAAGGAACTCGCTTATGGGAACATCGATGGCATATTCGCGGGTCTCACCCACGAAGCCCCAAGCGGTGTAGGCTGTGGGATCCCTCATATCCTCCTGGTAGATCAGTATCTCGCTCAGGTTCAGCGTGGAGGAGTTCGTCATCAGGTCCAATATCACATGCTCGGGGACGTGACCCTCGAAGACCATGGTGATGTTGTTCTGCACGAAAGTCGCTATGTGACTCTGCAGGTGCGATGGTATGCCGAGCTGGTCGTTGATTGCATTGAGCTCCCCTCGGTAGCTCCTTTCGTTGATGTAGTCCTTCTTCTGAATTACTGATATCCCTCCGACCTGAAGGGTGGGGATGAGCTGATCATCGATGTATATGCCGCACTCTCCGCATGCCTCGTTGTAGTAGATGACAGCCTCGCCCTCGTTGAGCGTGATTGTCCTGGGCTGAGAAACGAAGAAGAACGGGACGAGAGAGCCGATGATCAGTATCGCCAGCAAGGATATGACTATCAAAACGAAAACGAGGTTCTGAAACCTCTCCTCGGGTTCCTCCTTGGAATACTTCTCCAAATCAGAAGGCGGTTCGTGACAGGAGTCCTCGCTCATGGGATCACGTTGGCTATGACCTCTATCTCAACTTCGGGTCTGGCTGGGTCATTGCTCCTTATGTAGACGATTCTCTGAATCTCACCGCTGTCAGGATGTTCGGTCGCGTCGTAGGTTATGGTGAGGTAGCCGATCTGACCCGGGAGCAGGGTTTCGCTCCATCCCCAAGGAGGATTGTCGTGCATCCCGAAGGGTCCGCTCGTTCTCCCTCCTACTCGGAGTGTCGCAGATGTGCATCCGCATGATGTTGATATCCACGTTATCACCAGATTGGAGTCTCCGACGTTTTGAACTTCGACTGTCTTGGAAACCACCCGTTGAGGCATGTCTCCGAAGTCGTGGCCTGGCGGACTCACCGATATCTCAGGTGTACCAGGGTTACTGAGTATGCTGTAGGCCAGAATCGAGACGATGACAAGGATGAGGATGGCCAAAACTGCATAGACCGCTTTCCTGCCACCTCTGCCTCTCTGGGACTCTCTCCCTCCTCTCTCCCTCGTTCTCAATTGGACGTCGGACCCTGGATGCACCTTTCTCACATGGCTTGGCAGGTTCTCGGCTTTCACCTTTGCGGCGCATATCGGACAGGTTTCGAGACCCATTCTATCATCGGCTAGGGTTCAGAGGGGCACCCCGGACTCCAGTCCTCCTCTTAGTAATGATAGACACTTTTTTCCTTTTATATATTCCCTTTTACAAATGAACACTGCCGCTGGGGAAGGACTGATGCGTGTAAGCCATCAGAAAAGCGGCCATACCTAGCGATTCTCCCCTAGCAAGACTCGGTTTGCCTAACCCATCATTCCGCAATGGTCATCGTCCTCATGGGAATGCT
>JBHIBK010000033.1:0-11286 GCA_046759065.1 Thermoplasmata archaeon
AATCCTCATAAGTTCCTTGATGCAGTGCTGAGTCATTTCATCGAGTACGTCCGAAGGCTAAGAGATCCAAGCGAGCTCAAGCTACGGAAGAATTTCGAGAAGGCATGGAACTTGAAGAACGCCTAGAAAGATTATTCTCCAACAGCGTTCGGATGGCTGTCCGATTCGGAATCCACGTTGCCCAGGCTACATCATCACACACATTTTCCCTGGAACCGCGAAACCTTATAATACGCTCCTTGATATCCATTGAAGAGCCAATCCAGATGAAAGTATCAC
Source organism: Thermoplasmata archaeon (assembly GCA_046759065.1). GTDB lineage: Archaea > Thermoplasmatota > Thermoplasmata > RBG-16-68-12 > JAGMCJ01 > JAGMCJ01. Next base: position 280 of record JBHIBK010000033.1, read on the forward strand.
ACTCTGGCTCTTCGGTCATCGGGGGTTCGCGGTGAACATCGGCGTCTTCGTTTGCGGATGCAACGAGAGCATCTCCTCCAACATCGACACGGAGAGAGTTGCAGAGGAGGCCGAGACCCTCGAAAACGTCTCTTTTGCCGACAGTCACGCTCACCTCTGCTCTTTGGCGGGCAAGGATGCCTTCCGGAACGCGATCAAGGAGCACGAACTCGACCGGCTGGTCATAGTCGCCTGCTCTCCCAAGCTGCACGAGGACGACTTCCGCCAGTGGGCCTCCGAGGTGGGCATGAATCCATACTGCGTGGAGATAGTCAACGCCCGCGAGCAGATCGCCTGGGTTTACGGCGACAGGGAGAATGCGACGGAGGCCGCGATCTCTCTGATGAAGGGAGCGGTCGCGAAGGCCCGCTTGCTCGAGCCGCTCGAGCCTATACGCGTGGACGTGAAGCCCGCCTGCCTCGTCATCGGCGGCGGCGTGGCGGGAATTCAGGCAGCGCTCGATGTCGCGGACAACGGCTTTAAGGTCTACCTCGTCGAGCGCGAGCCGTTCATGGGTGGCAAGGCGGCCTGGTTCAGCAAGATATTCCCGCTCAGGGAGTGCGAGGAGACATGCGTGGGCGACTGCCCGCACTGCCTGCTCTTTCCCGAGTTCAAGGAGGTTCTCCAGAACCCGCGAATACATCTCTTCCTCCGGTCGGAGGTGATAAACGTCGACGGATACGTCGGAAACTTTCGCGTGACGATTCGAATGAGGCCCGCCAACGTCGATTCGGACAAGTGCGTCTACTGCTCCGAGTGCTCCAAGGTCTGTCCCGTCTCCGTTCCGGACGAGAACAACTACGGGATGCAGACGAGGAAGGCGATCTACCTGCCCTCGACGGGGGTCGTTCCCCGCTCGTACATCCTGGACGACAGGAACTGTGGCCATTTCACCGGCGGCGAGTGCGCTCGCAATCCGCTGTGCGTGCAGGCGTGCAAGTTCGACGCGATAGACATCGATGCGAAGGAGAAGGAGGTCGAGGTCGATGTGGGCGCGATAGTCGTCGCCACGGGATTCGAGCACTTCGATCCCTCGGGGAAGAAGGAGCTGAGCTGCGAGCATCCGAGGGTGATAACGGCGCCCGAGTTCGAGAGGCTGGCGGCTCACACCGGCCCGACGGGAGGGGAGATAGTCATCGATGGCGTGAAGCCAGAGCGCGTGGCATTCATCTCGTGCGTGGGAAGCAGGGAGAAGGACGGAAACGAGTACTGCTCCCGGGTGTGCTGCATATTCACGGCGAAGCAGGCGCACATGATACACGAGAAGATGGACGGTGGCGATGTCGTCGTCTACTACGCGGACATGCGCGCGTACGGCAAGGGGTTCGAGGAGTTCTTCAATCGCGTTCGCGCCGAGGGTGTCGAGTACCGCAGGCGGGAGCTGGACGATGAAATTCTGGTGACGGAGGAGAACGGCGGGCTCGTCGTCAAGGCTCGCGGTTACGAGGATTACGAGTGCGACCTGATCGTGCTCTCCAACGGCGCTGTTCCCGCGGCAAGTTCGGACCGCCTCTCGACCCTTCTCCGTGTCCAGAGAAGCCCTAATGGATTCTTCCGGGAACAGCATCCGGCCCTCAGTCCGATGAAAGCGACGCTCGCCGGGATATTCCTGGCGGGCTGCGCGCAGGGTCCCAAGGACATACCCGATTCCGTCGCCCAGGCGTCGGGAGCGGCGGCTCAGGCGGTTGCATTCCTCAGCAGGGACCGCATTCTCGTGGAACCCCCGACCGCGAATGTGACCCGCTCGAAATGCGCCTCCTGCCTCACCTGCGTGAGGGTCTGCCCCTTTGGAGCCATTGACTTCGCGAGCGGGACATTCATAGACGTCATCCCGGCGCTCTGCGAGGGCTGCGGTATCTGTACGGCCGAATGTCCAGGAAAGGCGATTCTCCTGCCCAACAACGAGGACAGGCACATCCTCGCATCGCTCGAGACGTCCGTGGCAGGCATGGAGGAGCCTGCGCTCGTGGCCTTCTGCTGCGACCACGGCGCGTACGATGCCGCCGATCTCTCAGGGATGCTGAGAATGTCGTATCCCTCTCGATTCAGGATTATTCGAGTCCCGTGCTCCGGCAAGGTCGAGATTCATCACATTCTGAGGGCGATAGAGCTCGGGGCGGATGCCGTGGCGGTCGTGGGCTGCAAGGACGGAAACTGCCATTACAGGAGCGGAAGCGAGATCGCGCGTACGAGGGTGAACGCAGCGAGAAGACTGCTGAGGGAGATAGGCATCGACGAGGACAGGGTTCGGATGTTCAACGTCTCCCCATCTCTGGCGGACGAGTTCGCTGAGATCGCGAGAACGATGGCGAATCGGGGCACTGTCCCCGCCCCTTCGAGGACGGTGGGCGCATGAACGAGGCCAGGATAGGCGTCTACATCTGCGACTGCGGGCTCAACATCGCTGCGACGGTGGACACGCAAGAAGTCACCGAGCACGCGAGCACGCTTCCCAACGTCGTCGTCGCAAGAAACTACAAGTATATGTGTTCCGACCCGGGCCAGAACCTCATAAAGGAGGACATAAAGAAGTACGATCTGAACCGTGTCGTCGTCGCCTCCTGCTCGCCGAGAATGCACGAGCCCACATTCCGCGCGGCCGTCGCGGAGTTCGGAATGAATCCATTTCTCTTCGAGATGGCGAACATCAGGGAGCACTGCTCGTGGATCCATAAGGACAGGGGGAGGGCGACTGAGAAGGCGAAGAGGCTGGTCGAGCTCTCAGTTGCGCGCGCTGCACTTCTAGAACCGCTTGAGACGCGCGATGTTGGAGTTACGCCCACGGTGCTCGTGATCGGAGCGGGTGTGGCTGGCTCCCGCGCCGCGAGGGACATCGCCGACCGCGGATACGACGTCTACCTCGTCGAGCGCGAGCCGTTCATGGGTGGCAAGGCGGCCTGGTTCAGCAAGATATTCCCGCTCAGGGAGTGCGAGGAGACATGCGTGGGCGACTGCCCGCACTGCCTGCTCTTTCCCGAGTTCAAGGAGGTTCTCCAGAACCCGCGAATACATCTCTTCCTCCGGTCGGAGGTGATAAACGTCGACGGATACGTCGGAAACTTTCGCGTGACGATTCGAATGAGGCCCGCCAACGTCGATTCGGACAAGTGCGTCTACTGCTCCGAGTGCTCCAAGGTCTGTCCCGTCTCCGTTCCGGACGAGAACAACTACGGGATGCAGACGAGGAAGGCGATCTACCTGCCCTCGACGGGGGTCGTTCCCCGCTCGTACATCCTGGACGACAGGAACTGTGGCCATTTCACCGGCGGCGAGTGCGCTCGCAATCCGCTGTGCGTGCAGGCGTGCAAGTTCGACGCGATAGACATCGATGCGAAGGAGAAGGAGGTCGAGGTCGATGTGGGCGCGATAGTCGTCGCCACGGGATTCGAGCACTTCGATCCCTCGGGGAAGAAGGAGCTGAGCTGCGAGCATCCGAGGGTGATAACGGCGCCCGAGTTCGAGAGGCTGGCGGCTCACACCGGCCCGACGGGAGGGGAGATAGTCATCGATGGCGTGAAGCCAGAGCGCGTGGCATTCATCTCGTGCGTGGGAAGCAGGGAGAAGGACGGAAACGAGTACTGCTCCCGGGTGTGCTGCATATTCACGGCGAAGCAGGCGCACTCCGTTAGGAGGAAGCTTCCTGACGCGGAGATTGCGGTCTACTACACGGACGTGAGGACATTCGGGAAGGGACACGAGGAGTTCTACACCCGCGTGCTGGACGAGGGCGTCGAGTACAGGCATCGTGAGCTCGATGACCCGCTCGAGGTCGTTATCAAAGATGATAATATCGTCGTGAGGTGCGAGGGTCACGAGGACTTCACGGCCGATCTCGTGGTCCTGGCGACGGGAATGGTCCCCCGCCCGGATACGGCGGACCTCTGCAGGCTGCTTAACCTATCGCTCTCAGGCGACGGCTTCTTCATGGAGGCGCATCCCAAGCTCAGGCCGATAGACACCTTCACGGACGGCATATTCCTGGCGGGCTGCTGTCAAGCACCGAAAGACATCGCTGACTCGATGGCACAGTCGTCCGGGGCAGCAGCGCGTGCGTGCGGGATACTATCGAAGGAGACGCTGGGCCTGAGCGTGGAGACGGCCTTCGCCGACGAGACCTGCATTGGTTGTGGAACGTGCGTCGAGGTGTGCCAGTTCAGCGCCGTTGCGCTGGAGGAGGTCGACGAGAAGCTTCGCGCGATAGTGAACGACGCCCTCTGCAAGGGCTGCGGGACGTGCATAGCCGCCTGCCCGTCGGGCGCGATGCAGCAGAGGCATTTCACGGACAGGCAGATACTGGCGATGATTGAGGCTCTGGCGGGTGGTTCCTGATGGACGACTTCGAGCCCAACATCCTGGCGTTCTGCTGCAATTGGTGCTCCTACGCCGCCGCGGACCTGGCGGGGATAGGCAGGATGGACATGCCCACGAACGTCAAGATCGTGCGCGTCATGTGCTCAGGTCGCGTGAGGCCCGAGTACGTCATCAAGGCGCTCTCGGACGGCGTGGACGGTGTGCTGGTCCTCGCCTGCCACATAGGCGACTGCCACTACGCCACTGGTAACCATCGAACGCTCAAGCGGTTTCAAGTCCTCGAGAGGCTGCTCGAACATCTGGGAATGGACCCGCGAAGGATACGCCTGGACTGGGCGTCCGCTTCCGAGGCGGAGAGGTTCTCGAAAATCATAAGGGAGTTCACGGAGACGATCCGCGAGCTCGGTCCGAATCCGTATGCTGGTAGACATGATAGACAAAGTGCGTGAGCTCGTAAAGACGTACCTGGACGAGGGGAAGGTCGACGGCGTGCTAGCCATGAGGCGGGAGAACGGTCACGTGGGACCGCACCTCTTCGTGAAGGGCGATGACATCGAGACGCTAGAGCTGGAGCCGAAGTACTCTTTGGCGGGAATCGCGGCCATCGCTCATTCTTCCGGTGTTGACAGAATCGCGATCATCGGGAGGGGATGCGACGAGAGGACGCTCATCGAGCTGGCCAAGCGTAATCAGGTGGACCTTGACAGGATCGATTTCATAGGCATCGCATGCACGTCCGAGGAGGCCGAGGAATGCGAGTGCGACCGCCCGTATCCCGAGAAGATGACCTTCGGCGAGAGGGTCGAGGGCGTGGAGCCCGCTCAACTCAGGAACTTGTCCGAGATGAGCCTAGACGAGCGGCTCGATTTCTGGCGGGAGCAGTTCTCCAAGTGCTTCAAGTGCTACGGCTGCAAGGAGGCATGCCCGATGTGCATGTGCGCGGAATGCGTCCTCGAGGACGGGGACTGGGTGAAGAAGGGCGAGCTCCCGCCGCCGTTCCCGATATTCCATCTGATTCGCGCTTTCCACATGTCGGACAGGTGCGTTCACTGCCTGGAGTGCGAGGACGCGTGCCCGATGGGTATTCCGCTGACGCTGCTGTACAGGCAGCTGAGGGAGGACATGAAGGAGCTGTTCGACTACCTGCCCGGGATAAGGTCGGACGAGAGGACGCCGCTGGCGACGACGCTGGAGGACGAGAAGCTGGAGGATGAGGCTTGAGCTATCGCAGCGTTCTCACGACATGCCCGTATTGCGGCTGCGGCTGCCAGTTCTACCTTCAGGTCGTGGACGGCAACATCGTGGGCCTGATACCGGACAAGACGCACCCGATAAGCGAGGGCGCTCTTTGCATCAAGGGATGGAACGCTCACGTCTTCGTCCAGCGGGAGGACAGGCTCAAGAAGCCGCTCATCAAGGAGAACGGCGAGTTCAGGGAGGCGAGCTGGGACGAGGCGCTGGACCTGGTGGCCCGGAAACTCGGTGAGGCGAAGGAGAAGCACGGTCCGGATTCGGTGGCGGTCTATGCGTCGGCGAAGTGCACCAACGAGGAGAACTACCTCATCCAGAAGCTGACGCGAGCGGTGATCGGCACGAACAACGTGGACCACTGCGCTCGCTTGTGCCATGCGTCGACGGTCACGGGACTCGCGTACGCGTTCGGGAGCGGGGCGATGACCAACTCCGTTCCTGAGATCGACGATTCTGATGTTATCCTGATCACTGGCTCGAACACGATTGAGCAGCACCCACTCATCGGTTCCCGGATTGTGAGAGCGCGCGAGAAGGGTGCGAAGATAATACTCGTGGACCCGCGAAGGGTTCCGATGCGCCTGTTCTCGGACCTGTACCTGCAGCCCACACCGGGAACGGACGTGGCCTGGCTGAACGGCATGATGAACGTCATCCTGCGCGAAGGGCTGCATGACGAGGGCTTCATCAAGGGAAGGACCGAGGGCTTCGATGAGTTCCGAGCGGTCGTGGAGAAGTACGACCCCGCCACTGTGGAGAAGATAAGCGGGATCCCCGCCAACCTGCTTGAGAAAGCCGCCAGAATGTTCGCAAGGGCCGAGCGGGCCTCGATATTCTACTCGATGGGGATCACACAGCACATCACGGGAACGGACAACGTGAAGGCAATTGCGAACCTGGCGATGCTCACTGGCAACGTGGGCAAGCACGCAGCGGGAGTGAACCCGCTCCGCGGGCAGAACAACGTGCAGGGCGGGTGCGATGTTGGAGCTCTGCCGAACTTGTATCCGGGATATCAGGCAGTCGCGAACGAGGAGGCTACGCAGAAGTTCGAGAAGGCCTGGGGCACGAAGCTCTCGCGGGAGCCTGGGCTGACGGTCGTCGAGATTACGGACGCCGCCCGCGAGGGAAGGGTTAAGGCAACCTACATCGTGGGCGAGAATCCTGTGATATCGGACCCGGACATTGAGCACGTGAGGCAGGGGCTGGAGAACCTCGATTTTCTCGTGGTGCAGGATATCTTCATGACCGAGACCGCCGCGCTGGCGGATGTCGTGCTTCCCGCCTCGAGCTACGCGGAGAAGGATGGCACGTTCACCGCCACGGACAGGCGGGTGCAACGCGTGCGGAAAGCGATCGAGCCCGTCGGAGATGCCCGCGAGGACTGGCAGATCATAATCGACATTGCGAAGCGCCTTGGCGGGAAGGGATTCGATTTCTCATCGCCCGCCGAAATCATGGATGAAATCGCTTCAGTATCACCGATATACGGCGGGATATCCTTCGACCGCTTGGATGCAGGTGAGAACCTACTCTGGCCCGTGAGGGAGGCGGGTCACGCGGGAACGGAATTCCTCCACGAGGGCAACTTCACCCGCGGGAAGGGCATGTTCTCGCCGATCGAGTTCAAGGAGGCGGACGAGCTTCCGGACGACGAGTATCCGTTCATCCTGACGACCGGGCGGCTTATGTTCCAGTACCACACGGGGAGCATGACGCGGAGGACGCCGCTCCTGGAGTCAGAGAGCCCATCACCGTTCGTGGAGGTCAACCCTGAGGATGCGAAAGAGCTCGGAGTCGAGGACGGAGACTGGCTGGAGGTCTCGAGCCGCAGAGGGACCATCAAGATCCAATCCCGCGTCGCAAACATCGTCAGGAAGGGCGTCGTATTCATTCCGTTCCACTATGCGGAGGCGGCGGCCAATGTGCTGACGAACCCAGCGCTGGACCCAGAGGCGAAGATACCGGAGTTGAAGGTGTGCGCGGTGGCCCTGAAGCCTGTGGCAGAGCGGCTCACGCGTGAATCCCGAATGCTTCCACGGGCGCAAAGAGCCCCGAGGAGATAGACCGCGGGGGAAGTCCGATAGATTATCAGTCTCGATTCTTGGAAGGAAAGAGATTTCGTTTCCGAGAATGATTACTGGATGATGAGAAGCAGGCGTACCGACCTTGAAGATATTCTCAAACTCCTTGAGACGTGCCAGAAGAGACTGAGGATGGACCCTGGGGATTTGGACGCTTGGTTCTCAAAGGGCGTGGCTCTTGCCAAACTGAAGGAATACCGGCAGGCCATCTATTGTTTCAATCAGGTCACGAGAATCCAGATGAACTACCCATCCGTGTGGAGGTTGAAAGCAACGGTGTATGTTCTGATGGGAGAACAAAGGATGTCTCGCCTCTGCAAGGAAGTTGCCAAACGTCTGCAGGCGCAAGAAAGCATCAATTCCTTTGAAAGGATTCCAGCCGTACGAGCCGCTTGATGGCTTATTACTGCGGCCATGTGGAAAATCCCAATAAGAAAGGTTATCCTAAGGAGAAACGGCCCCTGTCATGAAGGGATGCCAAAGGTTCCTTTCATAACCGCAAAAGGGCCTCATTTCAGAAAAGAAGAGCCAGCGGAAGAGCTGGCTCATATGGTTGACTCACTTCTCTTCTGTGGAAGGCAAAGTCTCTGTGTTCTTCACCCCAGGGACCTTGTGGACCCTGTTGATGAGGAAATTGGTCAGCTCGCTGAGCTTGTCCGTTCCGATCCTGGCAATGACATTGTACTCCCCGCTGGTCGACATCAGCCAGTGAACCTCCTCAGCCCTCTGAAGCTCCTCAATAAGATGGTCGACATTGCTCGTCCTTATCATGGCCCATCCTGTTGTCGGCGTCTTTGGTGGCGTCTCCCTTGTCCACTCTTTGAAGTTGGGATAAACGGTGTATCTCTCGCAGTAGGGCTTCGAATCGACTGTTTCAGCGAATCTTCTCAGGCTCTCGTAATCAGAGAAGGTCCCAGACACGATGAGATCCCACGGCCCAAGTAGGCTTTGCACATCCGAAACCTCCCTGTTCTCTCTCAGCTCGCGGGTCGCTTCCTCGAGTGACCCTGGCTTTATTTTGAGGAACAGCACACTATTTCCAAACAGTTCTGCCATTTTGTTTCCTCCCTTTCCCTTTTTGTGGCAGGGAGACTTTCTCCCCCTACCTCATTAGGATATAACTTACCCCACGATTAACTTATCGGTCTCTCCCGGACTCTCATCCGCCCGCCGCGTTTTCCTATGGCCAAGACACCAGAGCTGAAGGTCTGCGCCGTCGCGCAGAAGCCGCTGACAGAGTGATCTGCACCCGATGTTTGGACGCCTCCATTCTTCTCGATTCTTGGAATATCCAAGCCTGCGTGAAAATCGCAAGCTATTTCTCATATCGTTCCATACGCTGTCAAGGAAATCCAAAGTGATTGCGGGATGCACTCTGGCAAAGTCAAATCAGGAAGAAAGCTCGGTCTAGACGAGCTGGTGGCCATCGGCATAGGTGGCATGATAGGCAGCGGCATCTATTCGCTCCTGGGTGTGGCCGTCCACATAGCTGGCGGGTATGCCTTTCTCGCCTTTCTTCTGGCAGGAGCGATCGCCCTCTTCAGCGGATACTCCTTCGCCAAGCTGGGGAGAGTGACCAAGACGGATGAAGGGGCCTTCAGCTACTTACTGATGGCATCGGGCAGTCGGGCCTTCGCCGGCTTCAACGCGTGGATGATGACCCTTGGATACATCGGCACTGTCGCCCTGTACGCCTATACCTTCGGAGCGTATGGTGCGTCCTTCCTCGAGGGTTATGCCAGCTACGCTGTCGCGAGAAGTCTACTGGCCGTCATCGTGATCGCGATCTTCATCGTCGTGAACCTGATGAGGGTGGAATCCTTCGGAAGATTTCAATTGGTCCTCGTGTCTGCGGGAATCGGCATCCTGCTCATCTTCTGCGTGGTGGGGGCGATCCACCTCGGCGTCGGCAAACCGGTGACGATAGAGAGCACCGACCCGCTCCTGATCCCAATCGCGGCAGGCATCATTTTCGTGGGATTCCAGGGATTCGAGCTCGTGACGGCATCCGTGAGGGACGCGAGGTCGCCTGAGAGGAACATCTCGAGAGCGATCTACCTCTCCATAGTGATCACGATTCTGCTGTACCTTGTCGGGACCGTCGCGGCCACTTCCGTCCTGAGCCCCGCGGAGATCCTCAGGTCCGGGGAACATGCGCTGGAAGAGGCGGCAATGCCCATGCTAGGGTGGTTCGGGTTCTTCCTCGTCGGCATAGGCGCCCTGATATCGGCGGCAGGAGCGATCAATGCGACTATCTTCGGCACAGCTCGGTTCGCCAAAGACACATCACGAGAAGGCGTCATGCCGTCCGTCTTCTGCAAAACGAAAACCGAGAGGGAGACGCCCTTCGCCGGGATACTCATAATCGGTTTATTCTCCGCCATCCTGGCGCTGATCGGGAATCTCGAAGTCATAGCCGCCTTTGCCAGTATCATCTTCCTCCTCCTCTACGGGTTCGTCTCTCTTGCTAATCTGAAGCTGAGACTGCAGACGGGAAGCTCCGCGTGGATTCCTCTTGTAGGCTTCGCACTCTGCTTCTTCTCCCTTGCTGCTGTCGTGGTCTACTTGGGTCTGAGAGACCCGCAGATCCTCCTGACCATCGGAATCATGTTCCTGACGCTTCTCGTTCTATGGCTTGCCTATCAGAAGTATGTGATAGCCTCCGAAACAAGACGCGGGACTTGATAGTCCACGCGTGAAACAAGAATCTGGAGTGAAAGGTTCATCGATCTCCATCTCCCAGAACCTACTGCAGGATGAGCTTGGCGCGTCTGGGGCAGCGAATCAGGGAGACGAATGCTACGATTACATCTGGTCCTGGGAGGACTGGTCTCCAGGTGGGTAGCCGAGATCGGACGACATTAGTTTCCTGATCCTGGCATATAGCTCATCCCTGACCGCTCTGTATTCCTCTATTCCCTTTCCCTTCGGGTCCTCTATCTCCCAGTCTGTCATTCTCTTGCCTGGCACGTAGGGACAGTCATCGATACAGCCCATGGTTATGACGAGGGAGGCCTCACTTGCCAGCTCTGGGGTGAGAAGCTTGGGCCTGCTGTTCGGAGTCAAGCCGATCTCGCGAAGGGCCTCGACTGCGTGTGGATCGACCTCATCCTCGGGTTTCGTTCCCGCACTCCTGGCCTTCCAGTCGATTCCCCGCGCAAGGTCGTTGAATATTGCCTCAGCCATCTGGCTCCTGCACGAATTCCCGACGCACACGAAGAGTGCAATCCGTTCCTTCACACCCGATTCCCCCTTGTGAGAGGAGAGCCCGCTTCATCATAAAACCTCCTCTTGATCCAAAGCGATACAGTGACGAGCATGA
>JBHIBK010000034.1:0-11182 GCA_046759065.1 Thermoplasmata archaeon
TGCAGGCAGGCAGTTTCCGGTGGAAGGACCACTTGAACCTTGCCAATCAGTCCGTCCATTGCGCCGTCTATGTATGGGATTCCCTGGCTGTAGCAGTGGGCGTTCAGATGGAGCCTTGCCGCGACGTTATCCAGGCAACCAAGAACCATCGAATGGAAAGGTATGAAATCCTCGGGCATGTCTTGAATTCGGTCTGTGTATGAGGCGATACTGACCTTGGGACTCAGTTCCATCGCCCTTTCTGCCACGACTTCGGCCTTGAACCGCTTCCTTTCCGAATCTTCGTGGCGAAAGAAAACGCATCGGTTGAGGTTCGATTTCGCAACATGGTCCATGTCTACCAGGCTCATCTCCATGAAGCCCGCCAAAACCAAGTCCTTCATGACCTCGTTACCCAGAGCACCTGCGCCGACGATGAGAACGCGGGCCCCTCCAATCGCGTCCATGTCTATCCAGGGAATCCTTCTCATTCTCTCGTGTCTGTCCCGTTCGAGAAAATCAGCACCGATGGAATCCCCCATGGTGCAAGAAAGGAACTGAAGATATAAATCCTTTTCAGACTGGAGAATATCGCGTTGGAAATTGAGAGAGAAACGTTATTATGATATTGCCTCATTCAGAGACGACTCGGATGGCTGAAGACTTCATCGTGACTCCCTGGGAGGTCAAGGGTGAAATCGACTATGACAAGCTAGTTGAGAGATTCGGCACGCAATTGGTGTCCGCCGAGCTCCTGGCCAGGTTGGAAAGGCACGCATCGCCCCTGCATCCGCTAATCAGAAGGGGGATAGTCTATTCTCATCGGGATTTCGACCGAATCTTGGATGAGTACGAAAAGGGGAACGGCTTCTTCCTATACACTGGCCGAGGTCCATCGGGGCATACCCATTTGGGGCACATACTGCCATGGATAGTCACCAAATGGTTACAGGACCAATTCAAGGTCAAATTCTACTTCCAGCTGACGGACGATGAGAAGTTCATGTTCGACGATAGGCTCACGAAGGATGACACGAGGAAGTACGCCTACGAGAACATGCTCGACGTGATAGCGTTGGGTTTCGATAGGCAGCTGACGAGAATATTCCTCGATACGGAGCTGATTCACACGCTCTATCCCATAGCCATCAGCGTGGCCAGGAAGATCAATTTCTCCACCGTTCGTGCAGTCTTCGGCTTCAATAGTAGCCACAACATCGGAAGCATTTTCTATACGAGCATGCAGGCGGTTCCCGCATTCCTGGAGTCTGTGCTTGAGGGAAGAAACATCGCCTGCCTGATTCCCTGCGGAATAGATCAGGATCCTCATTTCAGGATTGCTAGGGATGTCGCTCCTCTGCTCGGGTACTACAAACCAGCGCTCCTGCACAATAAGCTGCTTCCTAGCCTCGCGGGCGGGGAGAAGATGTCTGCTTCACGGCCTCATACGAGCGTTTACACCACTGACGAGGCAGAACATGTGAGGAAGAAAATAGGCAATGCATTCACGGGGGGGCGTGTTTCGGTCGAGGAGCAGAGGAAACTAGGAGCCAACCCAGACATCTGTACAGTCTACCACTACTACCTCTATTACTTCATGCTAGATGACGAGGAACTCAAGGAACTGTACAGTCAATGCAGAAACGGTGAAATCCTATGCGGCGAGTGCAAGCAGAATCTCGTCGAAAGAATCGTCAAGTTCCTAGAGGAGCATCAGAGGAAGCGGGAAGAGGCCAAGGACAGAATCGAGGATTTCATATTGAGGGACTGAAAAGGATAAATCGTAAATGACTATTCGTGGTTGTGATGGACCTTGATGATTTGATGGATGAGTTGAGCCCCCTCGAGAAGAGAGTCCTTCTCGCCTTCGGTGATGCCAGCTCAGCCTCTCCAGAGGAACTACTTCAGCGGGGAGGTTTCAGAGAGCTCGTTGAGGTCATGAATGCCTCCTCTTGGCTTCAATCCAAGGGTCTGGTCTCCATAAGTGAGAAGGTCGTAAGTTACTACTCTCTTGCCAAGAAGCAGTGGGCGACGAAGAATCTTCCCGAAAGGAGGGCACTGAAAGCGCTCAGAAAGGCCCGGGGGAGGTTGGACCTCGCATCGCTCCAGAAGAAGGCAAGGCTCTCCCCAAAAGAGGCTCAAATCGCCATAGGATGGATGAGGAAGAAGGGCTGGGCAGCGATCGAAAACGTGCAGGGAAGTTCAGTCCTGGTAATCACTGATCAAGGAAAGAGAGCGGTCACGGAGATCGGAAGGGACGAGGAGCTCATCCAACGCCTCTCCAGGGGTGAGCTTTCGGAGAGTCAGGTGGACCCCGAAACTATGAGAATGCTCAAAACGAGGCAGGACGTGGTCAGGGAAAGAGAAAGGGTTCTCCGGGAGATCTCGCTCACCGACCTGGGCAAGGAGTGCGTACGAAAGGGAGTAGAGATAAAGGAGGAGATCGCCCAGCTGACCCCTGAACTGATGCAGACGGGAAAATGGAGGGAAGTGAGTTTCAGGAAATATGACATAGCGGCCTTTGCTCCGCCGGTCTCTGGCGGGAGAAAACATCCCCTGGTGGAGTACGTTCGAAAGGTCAAGAGGATCTTTGCGGAGATGGGCTTTGAGGAGATTGAGGGAGACTTCGTGGAGCTCTCCTTTTGGGACTTCGATGCGCTCTTCCAGCCTCAGGACCATCCCGCTCGAGACATGCAGGACACGTTCTATCTGTCGGAGCCAGAGACACTGCCTCTTCCCCCAGAGGAGCTGGTCCAGAAGATCAAGGAGATGCACGAATCTGGCGGGGATACGGCCTCGGAAGGCTGGAAGTATGCGTGGGATGTCGATGAGGCAAAGAAGGCGATTCTAAGAACGCACACAACAGTGAATACGCTCAGATATCTCTCGGAGCATCCTGACCCGCCGATAAAGGTCTTCTCCGTTGGCAGGAATTTCAGGCGGGAGGCGATGGATTCGAAGCATCTCCCTGAGTTCATTCAGGTCGAGGGGATCGTAGTGGAAGAAGGGGCCAACCTCGCCATGCTCATTGGCGTTCTGAAGGAGTTCTACAGAAAGATGGGATATGACAAGATCAACATCAGGCCCGGCTACTTCCCATACACAGAGCCCAGCCTGGAAGTGGAAATGTACCTAAATGGGGAGTGGGTGGAACTCGGCGGGGCGGGCATGTTCAGGCCAGAGGTTACGCACCCGTTCGGAGTGAAGCATCCTGTACTGGCTTGGGGATTGGGCCTGGAAAGGCTCGTAATGGCCCTTACGAATACAACCGACATGCGGAAAATATACGTGAGTGACATCGAATGGCTGAAGAAGGCGGCTCCAATATTCTAGGCAATCTGGGACGTCCTTGACCTTCCCTGAATTCTGATCCTGTACGGCATTCTCAAGACTTTCAAAACATAGCTTGCCCTATTCAGGGCCTCAAGCGTCTTGAAGATGATGTTTGAGTTATCAAATTCCATTCCGGTCAGCGGATAGACGAGCCTGTCGCCTTGCACGAACCAGCCGTACGGGCGGGTCGCCGATATGACTGATTCTGGCGGGCGCTCTATGCCCTCGACCCTCAGTTCCAGGTAGGCACCAGATTTCATTGTTCGAGCCATATAAAGAACCAGTCTCGGTTGTTAAGGCAATTTCGCCAAGATTATCGGCGGTGATAATCTCATTTGCCTCGAATGAGAGAACCTTTATCTCATTGTTGTTGATATATCATTTGAAGGAATCACTCATGAGCGAGGCTGACCAGGAAATTGTAGACGGCGAGAGGCTGTTGGGGATGTTTCAACATGATGAGGCTCTGAAGCATTTCAACAAGGCAACGAAGATGGACCCAACCAACGCAAGAGGGTTCTTCGGCAAAGCGGAGGCAAGCCTGGGGAATCCGAAGGCCAAACCAGAGGACGTTGCCGAGCTGTACAAGAAGGCCATAGAGCTAGATCCGAAGAACCCCCAGTATCTGGAGGCTTACGCCTCATTCTGCATGGACGCAGGGAGATTCAATGAGGCTGAGGAATACTATGTGAAAGCCAGCGAGCTGGATCCAGACAGTGCTCCCTACTACCTCTCGGAGTTTGCCATCCAGTACCATTCCAAGGCACCCGTCATTATGGACCAGTTCATGGATGAAAAGACGAAGGACATGATAGCCTCGAAATCACTCGAATATCTACTGAGGGCTTTGGGCATAGACCGCGAGGAAGCCGTTCGCCTACTTAAATAGGTTGGATCCGAGTTCTCCCCGCCTATCGGCCCCCGCCCTTTTTGAAAGACAAGCCCTGCACACCGTCAGGGGGAAGTCGAAATCCTTTCTGCAAACAGGCCTTCCGCAGGATGAGCAGGTTTTCATTGCAGGACTGCCACAGATATGACAGAGAGATATCAGGCTCAACCTTAAGGAAATGGCATTAGCATATTATAGCTTTGCAGGTGACTACCGCCTCAGTTCTCCAAGGGTCGTTGCCCTCTCAGCGAAGGCGTTATGCTTGTGGATCGATTCCTCGCTTTCGCTTTTCACCAGCACCTGAACTGCATCCGGAAAGCCCTCGAAGCTATCGAGTATCCTTGCCAGGACACCTCTAACGACGTCCTCCACGAATCTCGGACTGGAATGTGCCATTCTGACAAGCTCGGCCTCGTCCTCTCTCTTGAGAATCTCATAGGTGGGACTGCTCATTGATTCCTCCACAATGTGGACCAGATCATCGGCTTCGACCGTCATGCCCTCAGGAACGTCCAACATCACGGAAGTTCTGTTTCTCTGATTGTGGGTTATCGCCTGTTCGATCTTGGTCATGTCGCCAGTGCCACCGCTTATCGTCTCCATCGCACAAGGGCAAGTCGTCATGCCCATGACTTCGACACCTATTGACTTCTTTGTCTGGAGCTCTTCTCCTCTCCTAGCCTCAGCTCTCGCCATGAGTTTGAACCTCTCCAGGCTTTTCTTGCCGAGCGGGGTCTCCTTCTCCAAGAAATAGTATGCGCTCGCTCTGGCCTCAGAATAGGAGGCGTATTCATGCCTCTCCAAGAGCTTCTTGCATATCAACAGCGAAAGGTCTTCCAGACCAGCAACAGGTTGCCTGACGGAACTGTCCACGATCTCACCGATGGCTTCCAGGTTGCGGGACATATGACTGCCTTTCATTGAGGAGGGCAGATCGACAAACACGTCCAGATCGACGGTTAGAGTGGTTGCCCTGTCCGGTCTACGTACCCTCACGGGCTTCTTGACATCGGTCACCCCAACGCGGGTGAGTATGAACTTGTTCTCAGATCGCTCATTCTGTACGTCCTTAGAGGCCATTCGCTCCCCCGTGAATATGGTTGCCCGTCTTATATTGTTTCTGACTGAGCCTCACCTTCCTCGCTTTTCTGGGTTCCCTGACATAGAGTAGGATCAGCGTCAGAGTGATGAATCCCAGGATTGCGGATATGATGAAAGGAAAACCTTCCCCTGGAAAAGTGAAGGGAGAGAATCCCAGTACGTCTCCACGGAAGGCCATGTAAAGGGCTCCTCCCACGGGAGCACCGATTATCGCACCTATGTTGAACGTCGTTTGCATGAGACCTATCAATCTCCCCCTGACGGGCTTGGGGATTAGGTCGGCCTGAAGTGCCCTCATTGCGGGCTGACTTATTTGAAAAGCAAAGAAGCGGACTCCCAGCAAAGCGCTGATTGCCACGAGACCGTAGACAAACGGAAATGCATATGAGGTGGCCCTACCCAGTTCACGGAGCGGAAGGAATCCAGCAAAAGGTAGTACCAACGCGGCAAACCTCGCGAGGTAGCCGCCCAGCAGAAGGACAGGTTTTCGACCAACTTTGTCAGCCTGTCTCCCAGCCGGAATGTTGGCGATAATTCCTATCGAGCCAGTAAGACCGATGATTATCCCTATCGCATACTCCTCGATGTGGAGGATATCATTCATGAACAGAACCGTTATGAAGCTCAGGATGCCCATGCTGAAGCCATTGACCAGGCCATTGAGATAGAGAATTCTGAGCTCGAATCTCGTTCTCATGTCCAAGATGGTCTTCTTTCTCTCCCCATTCGTGGCCCTCCCCCTCCGCTTCCTATGCTTTCTTGGTTCGATGATGTCCTCAACGGTGGCAAAGAAAAGACCCGCCGCGACAAGAGAGAGAATCGCGAGGACATAGAAGGGAAATCGAAAGCTCGACAGCGTATCCAACCCGAGGACGTTCTGTCCCAAGAAGAGTAGCGCACCACCGATCAGCGGCCCCAAGACCCAGCCCAGATTGGCCGCGAATATGTACGTGCCCATGGCCTGTCCTCTTTGCTTCTCGGGCACGGAGTCCACAAGCAGAGCCTCCCCCACTGGCCAGACCATGGCAGAGGCAACGCCTTGAAAGGCCCGAACAAATATCAGGCCGACCCAGTCCTCAGGGAGGGTGAAGAGGAAGGCAAGCAACGCATACATCACGGAGCCCACGCCCACTATTTTCTTCCGCCCGATAGCATCGGAGAGATTGCCGAACGGGGTGGCCAGAAGAGCGCGAGTGATCATGAAAGAGGAAAGGAGCACTCCTATGGCAATGGCATCCGCTCCCAGGAATTCCGCATAGAAAGGAAGAAATGGGGCTATCAGGCCAAACCCGAGGCTTATGAGAAAGGAGAGGGTTGAAAGAACGTAGAGGTTGACCCTCCTCTGCCTTTTCCCGCCAGAAATGGACATCGGCTCTCCGACTAAGATGTTCGACCGTGTATAAAAGTCCATTTCGACCCTTTCTGAGTGCGGAGTCGGGGACACGGAATCGGTCAAACCATTTGATGCGAAGAGGTCACTCGCCAACCATCTGCACGACCAGTCTACGTCTCCTTCGCTTGTTGTCCAGCTCAACGAACACGATTTGTTGCCAGGTCCCGAGAAGCAGACTTCCGTCGACAAAGGGCACCGTCAGGCTGGGCTTCATGAATGACGCTCGAACGTGGCCATGCCCGTTCCCATCGTGCCACATCTGCTCATGCCCATACTCGATGTTCTTCGGGAAGAGCCGTTCCAAGGCATCGGGAAGATCCCTGAGCAGCCCGGGTTCATGCTCGATTGTCGTGACTGTGCTCGTGGAACTCATTGTGAATATACACGCTATGCCGCTCTTGATACCCGAATCAGAGACGACGCGCTTGACGTCACCGGTCACATCGATGATGTCCACCTCGCCCCCAGTGTCAATCTCAACAGAGCCAGTAACCACCGTCATTTAGTCACCGAACTCGCATAGACTGGAGGGTTAAAATGGTGTCGGAGCCTAATCGGTGTCGAATGTGGTGAAGTCGTTCGGAAATGTGCTCATTTCTCCCTGAGCCTCAAGGGGAGGGAGAGGGACTAGTTTTCCCTCTCCGGACTGTTGAACCTCAACGGCCATCTTGATGTCTCTGGCCATCACCTCAACCTCGTCCTCGAGAACCGTGAGGAAGGTCCTGGAAATCCTTTCAACCACGCATTCAATCAAGCCCGCGATGACCCCGTTCAGTATTGAGAATGCGTTGGCCAAGGGAGTGTCCTGTCCGAATTCGAGGAGCGAGTTGTTTTCCAGGACAATCGTGGAGTCGGCCGCAGCGCGCAGTTCTCGAAGCCCCTTCTCCGCCACGGAATCGCGACCTTCGATGGAGAAGGGCATTACTGGAATTGCTATGACGACAGCACCTGACTCTCTGACAATCTCAGAAACCTTGGGAGCACAGCCTGTTCCTATGCCGCCGCCCAGGCCCACGACCAGAAAGGCGATATCTGCTTTGACTGTCGAGGAAATGCTCTCCCTGGCGGCCTCCGCGAGATCTCTTCCATCCTCAGGGACACCGTGCGCCCCTTTGGAAAAGCGAGAGCCTTTACCCAGGCGAATCTTGATGTCCGAGACAATCCTGCCGAGACTCTCTTCGTCCGAGTTGATGGCAACCGTCTCAAGGTTCAGCATAGATCGTTCTCGTACCTGCCCGACGATGTTGCATCCTGCGCCGCCACATCCGACGACTATGATTCGGGGCTCTGGTAGGTCTTTCGAAAGAATACCCATCACGTGGCTCACAATTTCCTTTTCCGCTACTGCATTCATTGGCTGCCTCCAAGATATTGAGCTTGGAAGTTTGTGCCTTGAAGGTATGCATCCCATCCCTTCAGTGAGCAGTGCCTTTACGGCCCCCTCGGCTTTCTATTTCTTGGCTAGCGATAGAGTTCACACAAACTTCCACGCTGTGCACGTCCTGATAGACTATCGGTCGATAAGCTCATCTTTGCCGCCGTAGTCCACTGAGACCATCTTCCCGGAGGCTATTCCCATTCTCTTCTTGTGTTTCTCGATTTCCTCTACCTTCTCGAGAGTGAGGAATCCCTCGATGCATTTCAAGATAGCATGCTCTCGAGACGGGAAATATCCATCTGCGACCTGGGCGTCGATGTACTCTAGGAACCTAGCGGGTATCTTCAAAGATACCTCTTCTTGGGCTTTCTCCGCGCGGTCAATGAAGTTCTTGACGGCAACCCTAAGGAACTGTGAGCGATTCGCAAACTCCCTGCTCTTCTGCAAGTAGGAATCCATTCTTTCCAGGTTGTCTTTTTCCAGTCTGAGGGTGACCCGCTCGTTGATTTCCTTCATTGATCCACCGCCTTGTCCTCAAGCATGTAGGACTTGCGTCATACAAACCGAGAACAATGGGACGTGCTGCAACCCCTATCTGCAAAACGCTATTTAAAAATATCGCGAGACGTCTTATCTTGTAGGACAAGGCGAAAGCCTTTTTTTCGCCGCAGGATTAGTGGGTGAGGATCGAAATGAGCATCGAGGAAGTGCTGGGAATAGAGTCGAAATGGCAGAGGAAATGGGTAGAGTCTGGGGCCTTTGAGGCCAGCGCTGAAGACGACCAGCCCAAGTTCTTCCTGAACGTCCCTTATCCCTATATGAACGGCTATCTTCATCTTGGGTTCGGCGTCACCTTTCTTCATGCGGAGATCCTGGCAAGATACATGAGGATGCGAGGACACAACGTGCTTCTACCACAGGCCTTTCACTGTACGGGTCTGCCGGTCGTCGCGGCGGCAAACAGAATATCCGAGAACGAGGAAAACCAGATACAGATAATGAGGGTCATGGGCATCCCAGAGGATGAGATTCTGAGATTCAAGGACCCCGTCTATTGGACAGAGTACTTCCCGCCTCAGGCAAAGGAGGACTTGAAACGCCTGGGGGCCTCCATCGATTGGAGAAGGTCCTTCATCACCACTCATTTGAATACGCTCTACGACAGCTTCGTCAAGTGGCAGTTCAGGAGATTGAAGGAGAACGGCTACCTCCAACTCGGAGACCATCCGGTGATATGGTGTCCGAAGGACGAGGCCCCAGTGGGCGACCATGACAGGTTTGAGGGTGAGGGAGAGACTCCCGCCGAATTCGTTCTGCTGAAGTTCCCGTACGAAGGGAGATTCCTCCTCGCGGCGACTTTGAGACCTGAAACAGTCTACGGGCAGACGAACCTATGGGTGGACCCTGATGTGGAATACAAAGAAGTGCGCGTCGGAACTGAAATCTGGATAGTCAGCGATGATGCGGCCAAGAAGCTGAGCGAGCAGAAGAAGGATGTTGAGGTGGTTGGCTCAATCAGCGGTAGTGACCTAATCGGAAAAGGAGTTCGTGCGCCCGTGATAGGCAAGGAGATACCCATTCTTCCCTCGAAATTCATAGACCAGAAGAAGGGTACGGGGATAGTCACAAGCGTTCCCTCAGACGCTCCCGATGATTGGATTGCTCTCAAGGATTTGCAGGAAGATGATGAGGCCATCGCGGAATTCGGACTGGACCCTGATGAGATCAGGAAGGTCGAGCCGATTCCCATAATCATATCCGAGGGATGGGGACCACTCCCCGCCGTCGAAATCGTGAATCGCATGAACATAGAGAATCAGATGGAGAGGGACAAGCTCGAAAAGGCGAAGGACGAGATATACAGGACTGGCTACTACACGGGGATTATGAACGAGGACTGTGGAGAGATCTCCGGAATGAGAGTGGAGGAGGCGAAGGAGCTCATCAAGGAGAAGATGATCGAGAGCGGAGAGGCAGATGTCCTGTATGAGCCCAGCGGGGAAGTAATCTGCAGATGCCTGACCCCGGCGATCGTGAAGCTGGTCTCGGACCAATGGTTCCTGGACTACGGGAGCCCGGAATGGAAGGAACTGACTCACAGGGCTCTTGGCAAGATGAGGTTGCTGCCGGAGATATCGAGAAAACAGTTCGAATATGTCATTGACTGGCTGAGGGAATGGGCCTGTGCTCACCACCACGGTTTGGGTACGTCTCTTCCCTGGGACGAGAGTTGGGTGATTGAGTCGCTTTCGGACTCCACAATATACATGTCCTACTACACGTTCTGCCACCTTGTCCCCGAGGAAGCTGTCAGCGAGATCGATGACGACTTCTTCGACTATGTTCTGCTAGGAACGGGGGACATTCACTCGGTCTCGATGCGAACAGGGATTGAGGAGAACACCTTGGAGGACATGAGGAGGGAGTTTCTCTATTGGTATCCCTTCGACCTGAGAAACTCTGGAAAGGACCTGATTCAGAACCATCTTGCCTTCTGCATCTTCAACCATGTCGCAATCTTCCCGGAAGAAGTCTGGCCGAGAGCCTTTGGAGTCAACGGTTTCGTGAAGCTGGAAGGACAGAGGATGTCGAAGTCACACGGAATCGTGACTTACATAAGGGATGCTATTAAAGCCTGGGGCGCGGACGTAACGAGGATCACACTCACCCAGGGTGGTGAGGGATTGGATGACCCATCGTTTGACGGCGGGTTTGCCGACTCCATCGGGAAGAAGCTCCAACTGTGGATGAGGTTCGCACTGAGCGAGCGCAAGACCAGGAGCGACCTCCGGAAGATAGACCAGTGGTTCGTTTCCGTGATGAACAGGGCTCTGGGGAAGTATGGCGAAGCCATGGAACTCCTGAACCACAGAACAGCACTCAAACACGGATACTTCGATCTCCAGGGAGAATAGAACTGGTATCTCAAGAGATGCAGCGATGTTCCCAACGCCGAGGTTCTTTCGGACTTCGTGAAGCTTCAGACGATGCTTCTGGCTCCGTACGTCCCGCACATCTGCGAGGAGATCTGGAGCGGGATTGGAGAAGACGGATTCGTTTCGCACGCGACACTTCCAGAAGTGCAGGAGGAGGCGATTGACACGCAACT
>JBHIBK010000035.1:0-11106 GCA_046759065.1 Thermoplasmata archaeon
GGAAATCTCGATTTCGGAGCCCGTAATAACTCCCAAGCGTACTGTCATCGGTCGAGGTAAACCCTCTCGAAAAATAAACGTTTGCTAGCCAAGTTCTCTGAAAACAAAGAATCGAGAGGGGTCCAGCCTTGGTCGAGCTCGATCAACGATCCTGGGAATTGCAGTCACCAGTCAGGGCGGGGATCAAACACACAGATTGGAGGGTAAAGGCGCCCCGAGACAATCTGCTCTCGTCGAAAAGCAGAGGTCTTCGACCTCGTGAGTCCAGAAAAGCGGGTGCTCTCGCGAGAGCGACTGAAGGAGTCATCTCTGACTTCTTCCAAGACCACAGGTTTGCTGGTCGGGTTCGCCAAATGCGAGGCATCGACTGGACCTCTCTCCTATAGTGCGACTCCTTTGGTGAGTGCTTGAACCTCCCAGAAGTCGCGCACCCTCTAATCCTATGCAAGTTATAAAAGGTTATCGTTTTTCGGTATACGGACTATTGGCAAATATACTATCGTCTATTCGCTCAACGGAATAGGGACAGGAGGAGGATGACCTTCCGAGAAGAACCTTCAGAAGCCGAGAGGAACGAATCACGATAGCTATAAATACCGCCGGAAACATAGAAAGATACAATGTGGGCTAGGATGAGGGAGTTAGCAACTGCTTGCGTGTTCTTCATTTTCATCTTTGCGTTTCAGCCCACGGCAAGTGGCGGGATATGGACGGATGTTCCGCTGGCAAATCTGGGGAGCGGAGATGCTGCCATAATTGTCCTCGATGTTCAGGATGACTATGTGACAGTCGACTTGGCAGTGACGGATCCAGATGTCATTCATCTCCCGATTTATCTGACGCCAAGTGGGAGCAAGGTCGTGAAGGGTGTATTGCATAATGACGCTCAGAATGAGGATGTTCTCATACCTCTGGTATGTGCGGAGCTTCAGGGAGAATCCTACCACCTTCTTGCCCTTGATCAAGACTGGCCACAGCAGTTCGATGAACTCATGATCCATTTGGACGAACAGGACTGGCCTCAATCCGAAGACATCATCATTCCCCTCGACTTTCAGGATTGGCCTCAAACATGGGTCCCGGCGGAACTCGCATAGCTAGAGGTTCTTACGCGCCTCGTCGACCGTACCCATCATGCTCTTGTTTCCGATCTTCTCGAACACCTCATGGGCCTTTGAGAAATGGCCAAGAGCGCTATCTCTGTCGCCCTTCTCCTTGTACATGACTCCGAACTTGTAGTGAGTGTCCGCCATGTTGTAGGGCAGGTTCAGCTTCTCAAGAATGGCGATGCTCTTCTTGAAATAGTCCTCGGACGTCTTCCATTCCTTCCTCAACCGGTGCGTCTGGCCATAATGAGAGTAGACGGAGGAGATCATCATCCTCTCATCGAGTTTCTCGAATATCTTGAGCGCCCTTTCAAGGTACCTCAGAGCCGTCTTTGTGTCCCCCTTGAGTGTGTAGGCCTCAGCCGCATTGGCCAATCCATATCCGATTCCCGTGGCATCCCCCAACTTCTCGGCTGTCTGAATGCATTTCTCGTGATACTCAACCGTCTTGTCCATGTCGTTCAAGTAGAACCATGTGGCTCCCATTCCGGTGTAGACCTTTGCCATCTCGCTCATGTCACCGATTTTCTCGAGCATACTGATGGATTTCTCCATGAATTCTATGGACTTCTTGTAGTTCCCTCTCTGAGCCTCGACCCTTCCGAAGGCGTACAGGGCCCTTGCCAGATTCCAATCATTCTTGGCATCCTGTGAGGCTTGTCTCGATCTGTCAAAGAAGTCCAAGGCCGAGCCATACTCTCCATTCCTTTCATGGACCGCTCCCACGTCATAGAAGATGCGGGCCTTGGCAGAATCGTCGCCCAAATCCTTCGCCATCTCGAGACCCTTCTCAAAGTTCTCCATGGCCTCGCTCCAATTGCTCCTCCTCTCGAACACCCAACCCATGTCCATGTAGACCTTGAGCTGCGCGGACTTGTCGCCAAGCTTCTCAGCGAGTTCCAGCGATTTCCCGCAGTACTCCACACAGGAATCCCACTCCCCGGTCGCAAAGCAGATATCTTGGATCTTGAGCATCAATTCCAAGCGAGCGGAGAGGTTCTCGGGGATCTCAGGGGCGGCCTCCAGCTCCTCGAGCTTGCTGTAGTAGCCGTATACGGTCTCCTTCAGAGTTTCCTCGATTGAGGACAGCTTCTTCGCAATCTGCTCTCCCTTTTGGGTGAGCAAATAGAATTTTCTGAAGGGGAACTTCCCTTCCTCATTCTCGTATATCAGTCCGAGCTGCAGAAGATTTCTGAGGGCGGAATAGGCGGATTCCTGATTTATCCCGACCTTCCGATAGAAATCTGATATCGTACCACGATCGTTCTGATAGATGTAAGCGAGAATCCTGAGAGTCCCCGTGGGCTTTTCCAGGGCGGTTAGCATCATGAGATGATGTATGAATCGACCTTCATTTATCGTTTTCGCATCCCTCGATGTCAAATCCAACGAGGCGACCAGAGTATCATTCCTGATATTGATTGCAGAACGTATAAGAACCCGCGAAATCTAATCCAAGCAAGGATTGGTTGGGAATGCTGCCCTTACTAATGCTGAGCGTAAACGACAGAACTGATGAACTGTTTCGGAATCTCCTTCTAGGAAAAGGCAAGCAGGTTCTGAAGGCGGGGCACTCCTACTTTCTGCGGGAAAAGAGACACGAAAAGGCATTGGAGTGCATTACCCAGCTGATGGAGGATGGCTACTCTAGCCTCTACATAACAAGGAGGCACCCGGACCACATAGAGAGGAAGCGCGGGCGGGACGGGATCAAGGTCATTTGGCTCTCCACGACCCTCGGAAGGGACTACGTTGACCCCCACAACCTGGGAAGTCTCACAAACCTGATAACTGGCTTCATAGAGAAGGTGGACAAGGC
Source organism: Thermoplasmata archaeon (assembly GCA_046759065.1). Taxonomy (GTDB): domain Archaea; phylum Thermoplasmatota; class Thermoplasmata; order RBG-16-68-12; family JAGMCJ01; genus JAGMCJ01. Next base: position 2,926 of record JBHIBK010000035.1, read on the forward strand.
AGCCATACTCCTTGACGGTCTCGAATATCTGATGATCAACAACGATTTCTCAAGGGTTTTGAAGTTCATCGAGTTCGTCAACGAAATCGTGATGCAGAAAAAGGCCCTCTTCATCGTTTCAATAGATTCGAGAGCCTTTGATTCCAGAGAACTAGCTCTACTCGAAAGAAACGCGGACGTAATCGAAGGCTGATTATTACAAATGAGAATCAGGCATGATACTGGTCTCGTCACCTTATATATAGGGTCGTAAAGGATTGGAATAATCGAGGTCAGGAGGAAAGAAAAGATGGATCCCTTGGAAGCATCACGACTGATAACTGACGAATACGCGGCAAGAATCCTTGTCGCCACGTTCAAGAAGCCAAAGAGCGCCATAGAGCTCAGTCGAGAATACGGGATTCCAATAGCAGCTTGCTATCGAAGGATTCACATGCTCGAGAAGGCAGGACTAGTGAAGTGCGTAGAAAGAGCACTCACGCAGAGAGGAAAGAGGATCAGTCTCTACCTGTCCCAGCTCAGGAATGCGTACATATTCTTCGAGAATGGTAAGCTCCGAGTTAGGTTCCAACTGGCTTCAGGCGTCACCAAGGACTTCGGGGGCGACTGGAAAGCCGTCGATGTCCTTTCGAGATAACGATAGCCCCTCCTCCACAACCCACAGGCAGTTCTGGGAAACCAGAATTGCCTACCCCACTTTTTTGCGCTTACCCCCTCCCCACGGACCAGGTCCGAAAGGATCTGGGCCTTCCCCCTTTTTATAAATACCCGAACCGCCCTACTTTTAATGGAGATGGATAGAAAGGAAAGGCTCAAATACCTGCTCAAGAGCGTCTTGGGCGTGGACGTCGATGCGATTGCAGCCAGGACCATAGCTTCACTGGCTATCCAGAGAGCGAGACAGATTCCCCATCTCACCAAAGAATGGCTGAGAGCGAAGGACAAGCGCGAATGGACGACGTATCTCTTCGATACCGGGAAATAGAGCTCTCGGTAGTTTTATAATTTCTCGATTCATTCTGACCACGGATGAGCATGCAGTTCGAGGAGAGGGACATACTATCCATAAAGGATTTTTCCAAGAAGGAGATCATGCACATACTCAAGATAGCGAAAAGAATGGTTCCAGCGGCCAAAGGGAAGAAGAGGGATGAGTCCCTCAAAGGGAGGATTCTCGCCACCATCTTCTTCGAACCGAGCACCAGGACCCGCCTCTCCTTCGAGAGTGCAATGTGCAGACTTGGCGGCAGGGCGATCGGAATAGCGGATCCGGAGGGCAGTTCCCTAAAGAAGGGGGAGACGCTCGCGGACACGATAAAGATGGCGGAGTCATACGCCGACATAGTCGTCCTGCGACACCATCACGAAGGTGCGGCCAGGCTTGCGGCGAACTTCTCATCCAAGCCCGTGATAAATGCCGGGGATGGCGCTGGACAGCATCCTACGCAGACGATGCTTGACCTCTTCACGATTTGGACGGAGAAGGGAACGGTCGAAGGACAGAAGGTCGCTCTGGTTGGCGACCTCAAATACGGGAGAACTGTCCACTCCCTTTCCTATGCGCTTTCCCTCTTCGGTGCGAAGCTGTACTTCGTTGCTCCCCCGACACTGCAGATGTCCAAGGAAGTGGTGGAGGATGCCCGTGTTGGCGGATCCCGCCCCAAGGTCACGGACGACCTGAAGGATGTCATTCACCTGGTCGATGTTCTTTACGTGACGAGAATCCAGAAAGAAAGATTCCCCGATCCGCAGGAGTATCAGAGTGTGGCGGGCTCGTACAGAATCGACACAGGGATGCTGGAGGAGGCAAAGAAGGACATGATTGTGATGCATCCTCTCCCGAGGGTGAACGAGATAGATCCTTCGGTGGACGGCACCCACCACGCGAGGTATTTCGAGCAGGCTTTCAATGGTGTTCCAGTTCGAATGGCACTGCTCGCGCTCGTACTGGGGGCGACGCAATGAGAGAGCTGAAGGTCACACCCATCAAGAACGGTACCGTCATCGATCACATCCCCGCGGGGATGGCGCTCAAGGTTCTCAAGATATTAGGGATAACTGACGAGAGTTCCGACTCCACAGTCAGCGTCGTAATGCGGGTTACGAGCAAGAAGAAGGAGCTCAAGGACATCGTCAAGGTCGAGGACAGAGAGCTGGTGGAGATGGAGGTCGACAAGATCGCTCTGGTCGCGCCAAATGCCACTATAAACATAATCCGCAACTACGATGTCACGCAGAAGCACAAGGTCAAGCTTCCAGAGGTCGCGAAGGGCATACTGAGATGCCAGAATCCCAATTGCATCACCAACTTGAGGGAGCCCGTGGAAACGGAGTTCACGGTCACCTCCAAGAACCCCGTCCGCCTAAGATGCGTATATTGCGAGAGGGAGCTTGAGGACGTCCTCGATGCGATAACCTAAATCGACAAGGTTTTTATCTCTGAAGACCATTCCCTGGCGGGTGATGAGATACACTCGAAGAAGGAAATGGAACTAAAGGAAATTAGCGAGATGGTTCTCCAACTGGTTGAGAATCAGAGAGCCATGGAGAGGGAGCTCGGTTTCCTCAAGGACAACCTGAAAGCTCAGAACAGTCTTTCCAAGGAGATGCTCAAGATACACAAGATTCACAGGGACCTGGCTCAGAAGAACGCAGACCAATTGGGCCGCATAGAGGGGATACTCAAGTCCCAACCCTAGGGGTTTTTTAGGCGGTCGACATATTCGGAACTGATGGGAGTCGACATCGCGGATATCGTCCCCTCGGACAGGAAGAGACTGGAGGACCTCAAGGGGAGGACAGTAGCCATCGATGCCTTCAACGCCATCTATCAGTTCCTAGCGATCATTCGCCAGCCTGACGGGACTCCCCTGAGGGATCTCAAAGGGAGGACGACGTCCCATCTCTCGGGCCTGATATACCGAAACTCTAACCTGTTGCAGATGGGAATCAGACCCGTCTATGTTTTTGACGGGGAACCTCCCAAGCTGAAATCGGCCACGATTGCCGCCAGAAGTGCCACCAGAAGAGAGGCTGAGAAGGAGTGGAAGGAGGCTCTCGCGGCCGGCGACCTGGAAAAAGCTAGGATAAAGGCCTCTCGTTCCTCTCGATTGAGCCAGGGGATGGTGGACCAGTCGAAGGAGCTTCTGACGCTCTTGGGGATTCCCCACGTGCAAGCGCCCGGCGAAGGGGAGGCTCAGGCCAGCGACATGACGAGAAAGGGCGACGTTTGGGCGACTGCTTCACAGGACTTCGATTCGCTCCTCTTCGGCGCTCCCAGATTGGTGCGGAATCTGACGATAAGCGGGCGGAGGAGGGGACCGGGCGGGGCATATGTCGAGACGGTCCCGGAGCTTGTTTCGCTCGACTCCACGTTGGATAGGCTTCAGATAACGAGAGAGCAGCTCGTTGGCATGGCGATTCTGGTGGGGACGGATTTCAATGAAGGTATCAGGGGTGTTGGGCCAAAGAAGGCTCTCATGCTTATCAGGAAGCATAGTGATGTAGAAACCGTGTGCGAAAAGGAGGGTTTCGACATCGCCAACGTTCAGGATATAAAGGACATCTTCCTGGAACCCGCCGTCGTGGACGAGTACACACTGAACTGGTCTGACCCTGATGAGGAGGGGACCGTGTCCTACCTCAGAGACGAGTTCGATTTTTCCGAAGAGAGGGTCAGAAAGGCTCTCAAGAAGATCTCTGAGGGAAGGTCTCTTGCGAGGCAGAAAAGCCTCGATCAGTGGTTCTGAGGCCTCACGTCGGGGGATTCATTCCGGCGTCCAGGAGTGTGATCGCGTCTGCGCCTATCTCCGTGTGCGCGATCTCACCTTCACTGATATGCACCTCGCCCCTCACGTGGCCAGGTCGCCGATGATTTGATCCTGCTCGCCGACGACTAGTGTCACGGGATCCCGGGTTTCACCGAGGTCTTGACCGCATCCTTTTTATATTTCCTGAAAGTCATCATCGACCGTGTTGGACTGGCCACTCGAGATAGTTGTTCCCACAGTCGCTGTCATATGTGGGGTCCTTAGCGTGCTGGCTTACTACAAGAACGTACTCAACAAGGAAGGAGCTGCTACGGCGTTCGGTGTAGGTTTCGTCATCGGCGTCTTCGGTCACATAATGTGGCTCATTCTGCTCCTACTGTTCCTCGTGACAAGCTTCGCCGCCACCCGCTACAGATTCTCTCTCAAGGAGAAGAGGGGCGTGCAGGAGGGAGTAAAAGGTGAGCGGGGAGGTGCGAACGTTATAGCGAACGGGCTCATCCCAGCGGCGATAGCGTTCATCCCCTTGATCACCGAGAGCATGGAGCTGGCATACTTCACGATTGAGCAAACGGGCCTCATCTTCGTCTCCGCGATCTCAGTCGCTGCCGCCGACACGCTGGCCAGCGAAATCGGAGTCCTGAGCGACAAGACGTATCTCATCACCACGCTCAGGAGGGTCCCGGCGGGCACGAACGGTGGTGTGTCGTGGCTTGGCCATCTCTTCGCACTCGCTGCGTCAACCTACACCGCAGTCATGGGTTGGATCTTTCTAGCTTTCCTCACTCCCACGATGCCTCAGAATCCAGCTGTGATCGTCATTCCCCTCGTCATCGGTTTCGTCGGTTGCCAGATCGACAGCATATTCGGAGCGACACTGGAAGCGAGGGGATGGCTCACAAAAAAGACAAACAATCTCCTCACAGTGTCGATAGGAGCCGTTCTGACGTGGTTCGTTGTCAATTCCAACTTTTATGAGTGGCTCATGGCTATTTCTCTGTAGGGCCGATGAGGCCGGTGATCATCCTGATCCCCTCTTCGGACAGTTCCTTGGCCCTTTCCTCAGATTTCGATTCCGCGAAGATCCTGAAAAGCTGCTCGGTCCCAGACGGTCTGAGGAGAACCCAGCCATCCGGATATATGACCTTGACCCCGTCGGTTGCGTCGATCTCCTTTCCTTTCAGCCGGTGAGAGAGTTCCGCGAGAACCTCGGGCTTCCTCTCGTTCGGGCAGTGCACCTTGCTCTTCACATTGTAATAGACAGGCACGCGCTTCAAATGCATCGAGAGCGGCTCACCAGACAGGGCGAGGAGTTCCAGGGTCTTTGCCGCCGCCATTCCTCCGTCCCTGCAGAACTGATGCTCTGGAAAAATCAACCCGCCGTTCTCCTCCCCGCCAAAGACGGCGTCCGTTTCTCTCATCACTCTCGCGACTATGGGTGATCCGACCGGGGTGAATCTCACCTGTCCGCCCGCCTTTGTCACTGCCTCCTCCACACAGCTCGAGGAGCTCACTGGAGTGACGACGAGCCCGCACTTTTCCTCGACGATCCGACTCGCAATCAGGGCAAGGGTCTTGTCACCGTGGACATAGTTTCCGCTCTCGTCGACGAATATCGTCCTGTCCCCGTCGCCGTCGTGGGCGATCCCCAATGCCGCTCCCGAATCGACAACAACCTTCATCAGCTCCGTCAGGTTCTCCTGTACTGGCTCCGAATCGTGACCTGGGAAGGTGCCGTCCGGTTCCTCGTTGAGCAGAACGGGCTCACATCCCAATAGTTGGAGCAGCTTGGGAGAGGAAAAGCAAGTGGCACCGTTTCCGGCGTCCAGAACGACCTTCAGCCCCGCCTGCCGTATGGCTTTTGCATCGACATTCTTGACTATCGAGGACAGGTAGCTGTCGATCGAGTCCCCCTTTGTCGACACGCCTCTGTAATCCGTCCATTCAACGGTCTGAAACTCCCTTGAGAAGTATATCTCCTCTATCGCTTCCTCCCCGGCCTTGTCCATTTCCAGGCCGTCGGAATCCACGCACTTTATCCCATTGAACTCGGGAGGGTTGTGAGAGGCCGTGACTATGATCCCGCCTGAATGGTCCCCGTTCTTCACCTCGAGCTGCAGCGTTGGAGAAGGAACCGTCCCCAGGTCGACGACGGAGCACCCTGTCGACAGAAGGCCTGAGACCGAGGCGGATTTGAGCATGTCCCCTGATGTCCTGGTGTCGCAACCGATTGCAACGTTCCCGCCGCGGAAGAAGGTCCCGATCGCCCTGCTCAGGTCCGAGGCGAACTCCGCGGTCATCGTTTCGTTTACGACGCCCCTGACCCCGTTCGTCCCGAAAAGCCTGGTCATCTCATGCCGACCTTCTGGTCCACAATCCGCTCGCCCTTCATCAACTCACGGTCATCCGCGACCATGGACCTCTCCACCACGCACTTGTCAGGGATTACGCAGCCCTTCCCTATTATGGAGGAGACTATCCTGACACCCTTGCCTATCAGTGCCGAGTCCATCACCACGCTCTCGGATATCTTGGCTCCCTTCACCTCGACGTCCTCGCCCAGGCAGGCACGGGGTCCAATCTCCCCGCCAAGGACCTTCGTCCCGTCGCCGATCACCACGGGATGCTCCTCCGTGACGCCTTTCGCCACATCGGCCTTCTTCGAAACATCGGTGCCGAAGTAGTCCATCAATGTCCCGCTCGCGGCAAGGAAGTTCCCCGTCGTTCCGCAATCGACCCAGTAGCCCTCGAAGCCGAAACCGTAGAGACCTCTACTGACCTGATGCGGGAAGACCTCCCGCTCAAGCGAGACGACCCTCTCAGAGGGTATGTCCTCCATAACGCTCTCATTCAGAACATAGATGCCCGCATTAATCCTGTTCGAGACTATCTCATCCCCCCGGGGCTTCTCCTTGAACATCGTTATCCTGTCATCCACATCAAGCTTCACCATCCCGAACGCCTCAGGATTCTCGACCTCCCAGAGTGATATGGTACCCACGCCGCCTTTCTCCAGGTGGAACTCTATCAGAGACTTGATGTCTATCGACGAGACGATGTCCCCGTTGAAAACGAGAAAATCATCCGTAAGGTGATCATCGACATTCCTCAGCGCTCCCCCGGTCCCGAGAGGCTCCACCTCATGTATGACGACGTAGTTCCTGCCGTCCTCAAGGGAATTGAAGTAGCTCCTCATCCGACGCGCCATGTAGCTGACGGGAACGATCACTTCATCGACGGAATCGGGCAGCTGGTCCAGAATGTAAGAGACCATGGGTCTGTTGAGCAGTGGCAAAAGAGGCTTCGGCCTCGTGTAGGTCAGCGGCCTCAGTCTAGTTCCCAAACCGCCGACAAGAAGGACCGCTTGCATCGCTCAGTGAAGGCTTTTGAGACTTATCAACCTTTGTTCATTTCGGGCTAATCGTCACGACGTTATTTCCCCGGAGAACAACCGTTCCGAGCCTTCTGACCTGTTCCTCCTTCGTCTCTTCCGTGTCCTCCAAAACAAGATTCATGTACTCATCATAGCCGACGAGCTTTCCTTCCAGAACCCTGTTGTCCTTCAAGACAAGAAGGATCTCCGTGTTGAGCGCATTCTCCAGAACTTTAGAGGGCAAAACCATCTCCTTCCCCTTCCCAGCCACGTAATGGGGCTTTGGTATTAAAGATTTCCCTGTCCTCCTGAGGGTAGTATTAAGAAGCGAGAGGGGATTCTTCCCCTGAATGCCTCTTCGAAGGCGCCTCACGCTGGGCCAGAGGTTCCTGCTGATGGGTGCCCTTCTCTGCGCAATCCTTGGATTCGTTATGCTCTGGCTGCGCGACCAATGCGTGGACACCTACTTCGCTACGATAATCGGGTGCGGGAACCAGCCTTACGACATAGGAGTTTACGCGATGAATCTCGTGGCCTCGTTGCTGATGACGGCCCTGGTGTTCTTCCTGCACAGATATCCCCGGGCCCTCGGTCTCTTCGCTGTCATCCTGGGCATCGTCCTCATTTGGACGGGCGACCTCGGAAGCTTCTTTGGAGGCCTGCTCTCCCTTTCCGCGGGCCTGTTGACGCTCACTTCTCTCTTGTAGGAACGATGATTTTTTATCGTTCAAACTCATGATGTTGCCTGTTGGTGCATATGGAGAAGACAAAAGTCGGGAGGGTTTTCAAGTACTTCGCGAAGCCCATGGTTGCCGCCATCCAGATCGAAGAGGGCACCCTGAAGATAGGAGACACTATCGCCATACAGGGTGCCACGACGGACTTCACTCAGACAGTGGAGTCCATGGAGATCGACAGGAATCCCATCATGGAAGCGAATCCTGGCCAAGATATTGGCATCAAGGTCATTGACAGGGTCCGTCCCAACGACTTCGTGTACAAGGTCGTCGAGGACTGATTCTCAAGAGCGCTTTATGTCAT
>JBHIBK010000036.1:0-11028 GCA_046759065.1 Thermoplasmata archaeon
TATGAAGCACATTCTTGAGAGAGGCGTTGAGACCGTCTGGAGGGATATTCCTGAGAGCGAGAGGGAAGGCGCTGACTATGTCAAATGGAAAAAGATGTCCCTCCAGGTGGTCGAGCCAGTTCTGAAGGACAGGACAAACAAGATTTACGTGTCAGAGGACGAGAATGGCGATTTCGCGGGCTACATAGTCGTCGGCGAGACGAAGAACATGTTCTCACCTGCTGGCTACGGCTTCATCTATGACATCTTCGTGGAGGAGAGGTTTCGAAGGCGGGGGATAGCGTCCATGCTTCTCAAGACCGCCGAGGACTTCTGCACCGCGAAGGGACTGAGAATAATCAAGTTGGAAGTGGCTGCGAGCAATTCAGTTGCCCTGGGACTGTACGAAGGAAAAGGATTCGCGCCAGAGAGAGTCTTCCTGGGAAAGAAGATTGAGTAGGTCAAATCTCGGGCGTTGTCTCTTTCTCCAGCTACCTGCGGATTCTCTGGGTTGTTAACCATAAACAAGGTTAACCATCATGGGAACGCGCCAGCACCCAGTTCGATTCCCAAGCTGATAACCCAGCCAAGGAAAAAACTAAGTAGTCGTGGCCTCATGGAACGCAATGGCGGAGGGAACCTGATGGAGGATAGCCAAAGGTTTGTGGGCAGGACGCTAATCTGTGGCCTTGTGGCCTTCACGCTGGCCACGATGGTGATGAGTCCAATAATAATGAATTCCAGAGCCGCGATACCCGTTCCCCACAACTCTTACGGCCATGCATTCGACAAGCAAGGTGTGACGTTTTCGTCTGGAGAACTGATAACGGCGTGGATTGACGGCGTGTCGTACGGATGGAACGTGACTTTCGATGACATGTTTGATCCGGACCCGACCAACAGAACAGGGAAGTACGACGTGGATACGTACGGAAATCAGGTCACCATTCCGAGCGATCCTGATACGCCCTGGATAAAGGAGGGCGGCGACCACGGCATTGATGACATAATGTATGTTTGGGGTGATATGACTGATTTAGGAACCGCCCCAGGATATCTGCCGAGCGCGATATTCGAGCAGAATGCGACCTGGAGAACCTTCGTTAGCGAATACATGAATCTGACCATCGCACCCGTCCAGCCACCAGCACTGCCGAAGATAAACAACATAACGACCGAGCCACCAGACTGGGGTAATCAATATCTATACGTTTACGGCCCGCCCAGGACTGCCATGAACGGTTTCTATCTGGAGAAGAACGACGGGCAGATCCACGGAGGGACTCGCATCGACCTCTTCGGCGAGACTTCGCAGGCAGGCTACCTCTATGTAGACCTGGGTTCCACGGACTATCTCAATGTCACGGGCGATGAGCTCAAGCTCGTCTGGGACAATCCTGGCGGCATGGGTGCCCCATTCGCGGGAAGAGAAGTCGTTGTGGACAGGATTGAATTCAATGCGTCCTGGAATGGAACGCACTACGGCGAGCCGGACAACACGATAATGCCTGACGCGATAGCACCCTATATCGGCTATGAGATTCACAGGCACCCGCTCCCGGGCTCGGACACGAACGACTGTGCCTACGACTTCGTGATGGGCGTGGAGACAGGCAGAGCGATGAAGCTGCCCCCAGTCGCGGATGCCGGGGTCCACAAAGTCGTCTTCATGTGGGAGATGGTCACATTCGATGGAAGCGGCTCCTACGACCCCGATGGCTTCATCGTCGACTACTTCTGGGACTTCGATGATGGCTCGACCGCCAGCTGGACAGTGGTGAACCATACATACCTCGAGGCGGGAGAATACTACGTGACGTTGACAGTCACGGATGATGATAACCTGACGGATAAAGACACCATCATCGTTATCGTTCTTGATCCCCGCCCAGACCCGCCAAATCTTCTGAGGACAACGCTATCCGGAGCCAACCTCGAGGATGTGATCATAGAATGGCAACTATCCTCGGATGACAGCTCAGGTTTCAATGATGTCATCAACTATGCGGTCTACTGGAGCGGCACATACGATCACGACGGGGCGGGCTATCAATTCCTCACAGAGCTCCCGCCAGGTACAAACTCACTGATTCTAGCGGGATGGGGAGACGGAGATTGGAGCAACTACTTCTTCTACGTTCAGGCGAACGACACGGACGGATACGTGAGCTGGAATGGGCAGGTGGGGAAGTTCGTGAGATTCCTCGAAGCAGGAAGGCGAATAGCATCCGTACCGCTGATACAGGACGATGAGGCTCTTGAGACAGTTCTTCAGTCGCTGAGCGGGAGCTACAATCACGTGCGATACTACAAATCATCCGACCAGTCGGACCACTGGAAGTCCTATTGGACATTCAAGTACCATCGCGACCTGTACTACATCAACCATGGGATGGGATTCTGGATTAAGATGACCAAAGACGATCACCTCGTTGTTGCTGGATTGGTTCCTGGGGCAACTGAAACCGACCTTGGCCATCAGTGGAACTTCGTAGGCTATCCTTGCTTCACCCCAATGCAGGTGCAGGAGGCTTTGGCGGGTGTGGACTATAAGACAGTCGACGGATATGACGACACACCGCCATTCCATCTGGCCCACATGGGAGACACGGACATGATGGTAGCGGGCGAAGGCTATTGGGTGTGGGTGGACCTACCTCAGACGTGGATGGTGTACAACTAGCGGGATTCGAACCCAAATCGATCTTCCCTCCGAATCACGATCTGGATTCCCTATGCTCCTGCACCGTGGCTATGTGACTTTGTCGCCATCCATTCATTTCGGTAGCTGCATTCATATGCACACAACATGATTTCCAATACCATGACTAAGCTGGCTTTCTTCATTTTCGCCTCCGCAACCCAATTCCTCGAGCTTTCTCTGTGCTCATGATTCTTCTTCCTGGAAACCCGCCAAGGTACCTCTTAAACGCCCAAAAGAACCGAGACATGTATCTTCTCCCCCACGTCCTCCTCCACGCTCCCCCAAGTGATGTTCGCATTGGGGACCCTGAGGGAGACCTCATGGATGACCTCCTCCACATCTTTCGGATCGACATACTGGCTGGACAGAAAGAGTATCGCCTCCTTCACGCCGCCCAAGTCAAAATCGAACCAGGGGGAAGAGAACGCGTCCTCCACCGCCAGGAAGTTCCTGTGCTCGCCCGTTCCCTCTCCCATGCCCACTCTGATCTCATCGATCCTTCTGAGCGTTGACTTCAGATGGGGAATGTCCCCCCTTGTCAACACTAAGGCGAGATTCGCGATGGGCTTTCCGACGAGTCTGCCAATGACCTCGAAAGCGCGGAGGAGTGGAATGTTCGGCGCAAGCTTCAGGAGCTCATCGTTTGAAAACAATATCACGACATCTGAGCGGTTCTTGAGGATGTTCAGGCCTTCGTTCGCGATACCGCGGCGGGCGATTCCTTCGACGGTGAAAGGTAGGCTCACGAGGGATATCGCCAAGGCTCTACAATGCTTCACGACTGACGCGACTATGGGTGCCGCCCAAGTGCCAGTATAACCGCCCAAGCCGCTCACAATGAAGACGACATCGGAGCCCTTGACCTCCCGCTCGATCATCTTCTCCACATCGGTGTAGAGCTGTCTCCCTCTCTTCTCGGTCTCCGCTATCCCCTTGAGCCCCTCCTTGCTAACGAGAATCCTTCTTCCTATCCCGATCATCGAGGGATGAAGCTCGTCATTCAACGCGATGGGCTCGAATCCGGGCATAGGCGGAATCTCGTGCAGCAGGTTGCAGCCAGCACCTCCACAGCCAACGATTGACACTAGCACCCGCTCAAGATCCTCGGTCTCTCCAAACTTCCTGATTTCTGGCACAAGAAAGAAAAGAGGGGAAAGGATGATAAAAGTTACGGGAACCTCTCGAACCCCCGGCATCTCCGAAACAGTCGGAAGGTTTCTCATATCGTCTGGACGAGCTTTCTTCTCCTCCCATCAAATCCAACATTTAAACTTTCATCGTCCCCCAATCAACCCTTAAATAACTTCCAAACGTTGTGGTGCTTGACATGGAGATTGTTGTCACAGGTGATGTTCACGAAGGCATAAACTTCGGATACAATGTCGATCCAGAGACGGGGATCTCCGAGCGTGCGATGGACCTCCACAGGAACTTTGCGCGGGCCGCGGAATATGCGATCGAGGGGGGCGCGGGGCTGTTTGCGGTTCTCGGAGACTTGTTCGACCGAACTCACGTTAGCCCGGCGTTCCGAGAACTCGTGAGGACGGATGTCATCGAACCGCTCAGGGATGCTCGAATCCCTGTTTGGATCCTGGCGGGGAACCACGACCAACCGCGGAGCATGGCAAGAGGGACCTCGCTGGAGGATTTCCGTGGCTACACGAACGTCACGGTATTCAGGGCTCCTGACGTAAGAATTCTCGAGCTTGGTTCCACCCGCGTGGGATTCCTGATTCTCCCGTACCTTCACCCTGAGCAGATTGCTGAGTGGGTCAAGGAGAAGCTGAATGAGGACGTCCCAAAGGAGCAGAGCCACGAGGTTTCCAGGCGGCTCTGGAAGGAATGGATTGCGAAGAGAGCGGAAGAGATTGATGCCGATTACAGGATTCTTCTTGGCCACTACTATGTGGAAGGAGCCAAGATAAGCAGCACAACGTACATCGAGGTCTTGCCCGATGAGTTCTCATTCACGCGGGACGTGATTCCCAAATCCCTTGATCTCGCGCTCTTTAGTCACATACACCTGCATCAGGTCATGGAGAATCGGCCGCAAATCGTATACACGGGTGCTCCTGAGAGAATAGACTGGGGAGAGCGTTTGGACAGCAAGGGTTTCATCTCTGTGAATCCAGAGAAAAGAGAGTGGCACTTCAACGAGCTTCCAGTGAGAGACATGCTCGACATTGAGGCTGACGTGTCCGGAAGCGAAAATCCAACGAGGGACGTCCTGGACAGGCTTCCAGATGATGTCGGCGAGAAGATGCTAAGAGTGAAGGTCTCGGTTGGGGAGGGGACGAGGGAGAGGATCGACGAGAACAGAATTGCGGATTACCTACGCCATGCGTTCAACTATCAAATACGTTGGGTCGAAGAGGGCATTGAGAAGGTGAGCCTGTCTGAATTCACCCTGGACCCTTACAGGCTCTTCAAGGATTTCGTTGACCTGAACTACTCGGACCACAGCAAGCATGATCCTCTACTCGGAGAGGGAGACCAGATACTGAGGGATGTGCTCTCATGAGGACCCTGGAATCCTTCACTGCTGACGAGGCTGCGGAAGAGAGAAGAATGGAGGCCGAAACTGTTCAAGAAATCCCTGCATCTGATGGTTTCGTGATCCAGGAAATCGAGATGAAGGACTTCATGCGCTATGTCGGGGAAACATCGATCCTGAGATTTCCCAAGAAATTCACCGTCATAACAGGGAAGACTGGCTCAGGGAAGACGTCGATCCTCGATGCCGTGACGTTCGCGCTCTACAAGAGGACGTCGAGAACGGAAATCTCGGGCATAGGGATAGCGGACATTTGCGGAATCAGTGGCCACGTAAAGGTCTACTTCGCTCAAGGAGGAAATCTCTACGAGATCGAGAGGGGTTTCTCGAAGAAGGGTTCTCCCTATCTGCATCTTTACAGGAACGGATCTCAGATCTCTGGAAGCATCCCGGAGTTGGAGGCGATCGTCAAGGATACGGTCGGGCTGGACTACGATGGTTTCCGCAACTCCACCTTTGTGAGGCAAGAAGAGATGAAGGAACTGGGGGTAGAAAGCGCTTCCAATCGTCTCAGGATATTCCAGAAGCTCTTCAGGCTGGAGATCTTCGAGAAGGCCCAGGCTCTGGCGAAGACTAAGTATGATGAGATTCGGCGAGAGATAGAGATTGGTGAGCATGACATTGAGTTCCTTAGAGAGAGGCTTTCCAGGCTCCCTGAGATTGAGGAGGAGGCAAGCAAAGCGCGAAGGGAGGCAAGAGATTTCCGCAAGAGACTCAGGGATGTGGAGAAGAGACTGCTCTCGGACGAGGAGAAGCTGAGGGAGCTCGAGAGGGAGCACGAGGCGTTCATATCGGCAAGGGCCTCTGTAGAAGAGAAGGAGAAGAGCATCTCAAACATCCAAATGGAGATTGAAAAGGTCACTAGAGCGGGTGAGGAATCCACAGCACTGAGAGAAGAGATTAAGAAGCTGGAAGACGAGACGAAGGACTACGAGAAACTCCTGAGTCAGATAAGCCGGCTGAAGGAGACAGGTCACTTGGCAGCTAGTCTGGAGAAGGAGAAAAGGGTGCATCAGAAGTCCATGAAGGATGCAGTGACGGAGCACGGGAAAGAAAAATCCCGACTTCAAGGGAGGTTGAACGTCACTGAAGGTAGGATTGCATCCCTTTCCACGACTGTAGACAAGGACGAAGCTTTCGATCTTCTAAGGACCGAGGGCGCGCTCGGGGAAAGGATATCAAGAATTGAGAAGGAGATTGGGTGGCTTGCTGGACACGAGAATACTGTTCGGCAAATCAAGACAGAGAAAGTCGACGCGCTGAGCCAGCTGGACGGTGTCACCTCAAAGGTGCAAGAGATAAACGAGGACTCGTTTGTACTCAGCGAGATTGAGAATCAGGTTGGCCAGATCAAGAGGGACCTCAAGAATCTGGAAGTTAGACACAAGAAGAAGGTCCATGGGATTGATGTCGCCGCGAAGAAGGTGGACCGAGAGCTGGAGAAGCTCGATTTTGATGAGAAAGACAAGAGTAAGCTGAAGAAGCTGGAAGAATCTCTCAAAGAAATGGGTAGCAGGAAGGGCAAATTGAGAGACTGTCGCCAAAAGCTCGAGAAGATCGGTGACGTGAGCAAGCTCATCGACGATCTCAAGAGGAGGCTCAAGGAGACAGAGAGAGATGTCGCTGAACTCAAGAAGAGACTGAAGAAGCTCGCATCGGACGAGAACCGATATCAGAATGCCAGAAGGGACGTTGAGAATCTCAAGAAGAGCAAGAGTGAAATCGAGAAGGAACTGCGAGGGAAAGAGGTTCAGATTGAAAGTCTGGCTAGCCGACTCAAGGAGCTTGAGGAGGAGAGAAAGAAGCTGGAGAAGCTGGAGAAGACGCTTGAGGAGGGACGCTCCAGTCTGGAGACCTTCGCCATCCTAAAGGACCAGGTTTTTCACAAGAAAGGCGTGGCCATGTATGCCATAAATCAACTCTTGCCAGAACTCGAGATTGAGACATCGCAAAACCTCATCGATCTCACCGATGGAAGGTTCACGCGCGTGAGCCTCAAGACCCACGAGGAGAAGAGGGAGTATGGAATTAGGATAGAAGTGGAGGGCGTCGATGGAAGATGGCATGACGTTGCGGAGTTCAGCGGGGGAGAGAGAACGCAGATAAACGCCGCTCTCAGATTCGCAATCGCCAGGCAACTGGCAAGCCTTCCCCAAGTGGGTCGCACATATGGAAGGATGAAGACGCTCTTCATCGATGAGGGTGATCTTGGATCCCTGGATACGGAATCGAACAGGGACCTCTTCATTCACAAGCTCTTCAAGATGGGAGAGTTCTTCGACAAGGTCATCCTGATAACTCATCTAGTGGAGGTTGCGGACAAGTTCCCTGGAAAGATCAGGGTATACATGACTCCAGAGCAGGAGTCGAGGATCGAGGTAGTGTCGTAGATGTTGTTGGAGGAACTCAGGCAACGAATGAGAGAGGTCGCTCTCTATCGAGATATTGGAGCGGAGGTTCTGAGGAATGGAGAGTTGCTGGATTTCGGCCCTTCCAAAGAGATTAGGGAGATGGTCGCCGTGGATGGCTCGTATTCCTTTCTCTTCAACGTCTCGAGCATGTGGTTGGCGGTAGTGAGGGTAGGCGGTCTGGCATACGTGTTCAAGGATGGAGGCTACAGACTGATGGAAAGCAGCAACCTCGAGATGCCCGTTCTTGTCTCAACGGAGAAGAGCGTCGTCCAAAGGCAGAGCGATTTGCACAGGCAACTGTTCGAGGCGACGAGGCTGTCAGGTGACCATCCGAGGGCAATGATGAACGAGTTTAGGCACTACCTGGAGGGAGAACTAATCCTTCGGATGGCCGCGAAAAGGACGGATGCGATCATCGCTGTGGATGGCACCCTTGCATCCTTCCACAAGGAATCCAATCATCTCCACGAAACGAGAGAGGTGTGTGAGGAGAGGGGGAACATACTGGTTGGCATATCCAAAGACTCCTACTCACACGCGTTTGGTGGAGTGAGAACGGACGAGGAGCTCCTCAACGGAAGGAATGGCATGGCTTATGTGAGAGTGCCAAGCAGGTTCGAGGACAAGCACAAAGGGTTCCTTCATGGTGATGTCTACTTCGCGAAGCTCCATCCGGACTCCCCGAAATGGTTCCGCATTGACGTTGGTACGTTCAGGGATGATCCGTCCTTCGTCTTCTCGAATCTTGCCCATTACGCCAGGTCAGGCCTCTGCCCAGGGTACCCTTACCCGCTCCTTGAGGCACACAGATTCGCGGTAACTGTTAGGCAGTTCAGGGAGATATACGAGGAAGTTCTGCTGCAGGTTGGCGCTGAGCAAGGCCTAGAGATTGAAGACATCATCGGAGGATTAACGCACGTGGAGGGTGAGAGGCGAGGAGCGTTCCATGAGTATATTGACCAAGCGAGCAGGGATATCAGATGAGCCAGAAGATAGGTGAGGTTGTATCTGCCTCCGTGCTCGGAGGACTGTCTGCCAAGCTCGTCTTGGACAACCCAGAGGATCTGAGGATAGGCTATCCGGTAGTCGTCGAGGGCAGGACATACGATTTCTACTGCATCGTCCACGACATAGTAAACCAGTCCGTCGAGATCGCGGAAAGGCTTGCGGGATCCAAGATGAGGGATTCCATAGTCCCGCTAGGCGAGACACATGAGGGTTTCGGCGGGAGGATATTCTATTCGAAAGCGAATCTGAGGCCGATTCAGCTTATAGACAGAAATACTAGAAAGCTCTCCGAGGCGCAGACGATTCCGCCCTACTTCTCGATCGCGAGGCACGCCGATCTGAAGGATGTTGAGAAAATATATCAGAGGAGCGTACACTCGGCGCCTCTGGGTTCCATCCGCGGCGTGGAGAAGTTCATGGTTCACGTCGATTTCGACAAACTCACGGAGAAGCCCTTCGGCATTTTCGGGCGAACCGGAATGGGCAAAAGCATACTCAACAAGCTGGTCTGCATCGGGATCTTGGCAAAGGATGTGGGCAGCGTTCTGATCTTCGATATGCACGGGGAGTACGGTGTGTACTCGAGCACGGACAAGACGGAGGGGCTCAAGTACTACTTCCCGGAGAACGTGAAGGTCTTCTCGCTGGATGCCAAGAACAGCGAGGCAGCGCCCTTCATCATCGACCCAGATAAGATAAGACCCGAAGACCTAATCGTGGCTTTCCAGGACCTGAACAGGAATATGATTGACGCGATCTACGAAATTAACAGGTCGAGGAAAGGGGACCTGGTCTCCGCCATCAGACGGGCGGACCTCGTGGAATGGGGGCACAGGGTTCATCCGAGCGTCCTGAGCGCCCGGAAAAGGAGGATGGGAAGAATGCGGAGGTTCACCTTCATCAGGCATGGGGGAAAGGATGCGTTCAAGCAGCTCGTGACCCTCATTCGAGATGGAAAATCCGTTGTCCTGGATTTCGGGGAGTATGGAACGGACCAGATGGTGTATCTTTTCGTCGCAAACGTTCTCGCGAGGAGGCTTTTTGACCTGTACACGGAAAGGAATGAGGATTTTCCTCGCCTGGTCCTGTTCCTGGAGGAAGCCCATAAGTTCCTTGCTCCCAAGATCGCGTCATATACGATATTCAACAGGCTCGCAAGGGAGACGAGGAAGTTCAATCTCATACTGGCACTCGTGGACCAGAGACCCGCTCGAATCGATGATGAGGTCAGGAGTCAGCTCGCGAACAGATTGATTCTCTCACTGAAGGAGCCCTCGGACCTGGCATCGGCCTTGGTGGGAGTTTCAGACAAGTCCATGTGGGAGAGCGTCATTGCGACCATACCAGCCAGGACCGCAGTGATTGTGGGAGATGCGATTCGAATCCCGACGGTCATCGATATCATGAACTACGATCCCGAGAGCGTGCAAGAGAATATCCTCGAAGAGAATGAGAACCTCACGATCGTGGACTTGGACAGAATCGCTGAGGGCGTGGATAAGGTCTTCTCATTCTGACTCGAATCTCAGGAAATGAGCAACTTCCGTTGCGACGTTCTTATCGTCCAAGGCATCGATGAACTGCGTTGCGTTCTTGAAGGGCCGGGCCCTGACTATTCTGGAAGCTCTCTTCTTCCCGATCCCTGGCAGGGAGGCGAGCGCGTCAAGTGATGCCCTGTTCACATCCAACGGAAATTCTGTTCCAGTGACGCTCCTGTAGCCATGGGAGAGGATGCGGACATCGACGAACCTGTTCAATTCGGTCTGGTATGGAAGCCCCACGAGAATCGGATATGTCGCTATCTGGCGGCCGAACGTCCTCTTTCCCTTCCATATTTCGAGAAAGACCCGCTTGAGGACAGTTCCCGCGGGGAGGACTCTTCCCATCAGGGGCCTGTCAATCTCCTTCCTGACCCTCGATTTGAACCGCCAGAATTCCTGGCGATGCTTCCTCGTGTCGAACTTCCCGCGAACGGCCAGAACCTGTCTTATGTTGATCCTTCGGATCATCAGCCCATCAGTCAGAAGTCCCCTCAGGAAATCGAGATTCATCGAGAAGGTCTCCTTCCTTTCGCTCTTCAGGCCTGTGAGGAAGTTGATCCCCGGAAGGAGGTGGGGGAGGCCCGTCGAGCTCCTCCCCGCTCCGACCTCGTTTATGAGCTTGACCGCCACCTTCACCTGCTCGACATTGCTGTTCAGGTTATTCGATTCGATCACCTTTGGGTCCGCGCTCTCGAGCCCCAAGGCGAGAACGTTTCCACCGGTGCAATGCTCCACGAGATGATGGGCGACCCTCCTCGACTCCTCTGGGTGGGCAGCGATCACGGCTGGGTCAGCGTTGTCCGTGTGAAGGACTCTAGTCCCAGGGGCGAC
>JBHIBK010000037.1:0-10971 GCA_046759065.1 Thermoplasmata archaeon
GGCCTAGGGCGGTCGCGAAGATAGATGCCGTGTAGAGAAGGTTTGGCCTGCCCTTGAGTCGAGACAGCAACGCGGCGGTAGCTCCGAGGCCGGACACGACTGCCGGCAGTGTGTGGAGGTTCCCCAGGCTCGTCTTGAGGGCTTCTATGTAGATGACTCCAACCGTGAACATGAGGTGCCACGCAAAGGTGAGGCTGAAGAACTCCAGAAAGCTGGCTCGTCCGCCCTTGGACAGCAGGGCAAGCGTGTAGAGCACGGAAGCGGCAGAGAACACCCACAGAATCGATGTGAAGAGCCCGACCACGCCTTCCTCCATTGTGACAAGGAAGAGTGAGGAGTCGGCGCTAGTGATGACGCCCGATAGGAGGGGGCTGGCCACTAGGGTCGCTGCTAGCAGGGCAAGATGGAGATGAGCGTCCTTGACAATGGGCCACCGCGCGAGAGGGGCGTCCATTTTGGTACAGATTACATCAATGAAAACGGGGGAATTTCTATCCAAAAGCCTACGTCTGGACCAGAAGAGCTCCTATGCAATTTGTCCAGAATAGAAGCTTGGTCTGCCGTTGTGGCCAGCGCCCTTCACGCCTTCCCTTCATGGAAAGGAACGAGGTTATGAGGAGTCTGCATTGTTCAAGAGTCATAGAACAGTTGAACGTTGGCGTTATTAGTGGTCTTTCAGATGAAGCATTTGGGTGAGTCATGCTGGGGCGAGTCAAGAAGTTGTCTCTGGTTTTCATGCTCCTGCTTCTTCTTCCCGTGTTGGGGACCGTCCGCGCAGACACAACGACGATCTCCCTCGGTGAGATCCGAGTGGAGATTGAGCATCAGGGTAGCGTCGACCCAGGGGGCGAGATGAGGATCAACATCACAGTGCAGAGCTTGGACGGCGCCGTTGAGGTGAACAGCCTGCAGGTGACGCTTCAACAGCTTCTCATGGACAGAACCGCTTGGGAGCACAGGCTCGATGTCCTGGAATCTCAGATCGTGGGCGAGGCCCTGACCAGGATGGAGTATGTGGTCACCCTTCCCTCGACGCTGTCTCCTGGGCATCTTCTTGCTCGTGTTTCCGTGGACTATGGACCCGACGAGATCGTGGATGAAGACACGAACACATATCTGTCCTTCGTCGAGTCGTCCTTCCGAGGCCTCTACGAGGAGCTCGATTTCGATCACCGTCGTTTGCAGATGCAATACGCCCTCCTGCTGGGTGATTACGATTCGATCGGGTCGTACAATGCTTTCCTAGAAGCCCAGAACGAAGCCCTTCAGAACGAAATCGCCATCGTCGGCGAGGCCTCTGACCGGCTGAACGCTCGGATGTCCACAACCCTGGAGAGCTACCTCCTTGGCTCATTCCCCCTAGACCTCCCCATCATCGAGTACGCCCTGTTGGTTGCTGTAGTTGTTCTGGCTGTGGCTTTGGCTGTCCTGCTTCGTCGGAGAGGATCCGTCGCCGAGCCCTTGGGACGATGAAAGGGTCCACTGAACCCCCGTGATGCGTGCTTTTCCAGATGGTTCTATCCGGTCTGCTACCTAGACCAAGTAGTTGGATAAGATCGCGTTTAGGATAAAGAGAAAAAAAAAGAAAGAGGGTTGGACGTCTCTACTCGCGTCTGCGGACGGCTAGGCCGACTGCGACTCCGATCACTAGGCCGACTATTCCTATCCCAGCTGCGATGGTCAGGTTGTTGGCGTAGAAGCCAGGCCACTCTGTGGGTCCGATGGCAAGTGGACTGAAGCTGTCCTTCTCGAAGATTTCGCCGGGAACGAATGGTTCTTCACCCACCACTTCCTCTTCTTCGATCTCCTCACCCGTGGGGCCTACCACCGCAGGAGCGAAGATCTCGGGCCACTGCCTGACCGAGCTGAAGTGATTCGGATCCACCTCAACGACGTACAGCTCACCGGGCACGTAGCCCTCGGCCTTCCACATGCCGCCGCCCGAGCCGACGAACAGTTCGGGGTTCTCGGCGGGGTCGAACGCGAAGATGTCGGTGGGCGTCACCTCTTCCCAGGTCTCCTTTCCGTAGGTGGCCGGGTCGCCCCAGATGTGCTTCGGAAGGATCGGCGGACCGCTGAGGTCGAACCACTCGGTGAAGCTGGGTGTGTCTCCGTAGACGATGAAGGTGTTGTCGTCAATTATGGTGGTGTTGATCCATGTTTCTACGACGGATCCCCACAGGGCGGGCATGGTGAAGTTGATGATCTCGTAGCTGAAGGCCACGTCCTCGGCTGTTATTGGGGTGCCGTCGTGGAAGAGCGCGGGTGGGTCCTTGACTAGGCTCCAGGTGATCTTGTATATGTCCTGGCCCAGGGAGGCGTCGAATACGACCTCGGTTGTCCAATCGGCTAGGTGCGGGTATAGTGGAGACGGAGCCCAGAGGGTGGCGTCGAAGTTGTAGAGGGAATCATATATGAGGTCCAGGTATTGATTGGAGTAGTAATCTGTCGATGCCAGCACGTTGGTGCTTGAGGGGGCCGTAATGAGGGTGGTCCTCACGGTTCCTCCGAAGCCTCCTGCTATGTCTCTGAGGTTCCAAAGGTTCCAACTGCTGGATATGGCCTCTCCTGGTCGGACGTTCCATCCCTTGAACTTGTCTACCCTGTGGCCCTGAACCATCTGCAGGGCGAGGTACGGGATGAAGGGCATGTTGTCGAGGAACGTGGTATGGGCTTCTACAACGGCCTCCCTGGCATCCTCCTCCGTGGGCGCAGTGATAATCCTCTCTGTGACCTCGTCGTTCACCGGGTCGCTGAAGTGGTAAACCCACTGGTTCCAGGTCCCCTCGGTGTTGGTGAAGTCGTACATGTGGTCGGGTATGATGCCCAGACCCCAGCCCCAGAGGGCCACGTTCCAGTCACCTGGCTCCTCCCATGAGCCGGCCATCGCTGCGGAGATGACTGTTCCGAAGTCGGTGACGGTGGCATAAGCCTTGATCCCGGCGTCCCTCCAGTCCTCGGCCGCCTTGGGGCCGGTTCTCGCCCGGGCCATGGGGGTGCTAGGTGTCAGAACCTCTATTTCAACATCGTCGTTGGGAGTTCCGTCCCCGTTGAGATCTTCCCCGACGCCGTCGCCGTCAGGGTCGTACTCGACCCATCCGTCGCCGTCGACGTCCACGAAGCCTCCCAGCGCCAGCTCCGCTACGGCCGCGGGGATGTTCTTGCTGTAGAACGCTCCTCCGACGTCAGCCTCGGCGGACCAGGGGCCGAAGATGGGGGGTATCGGCGTGTCAGTTACCGTGCCGAACTTCCATATGATGTCTACGATGCTGTTCTTGTCGAGGGCGTAGGCTAGGGCGCGTCGGAAGTAAACGTTGTCCGTGGGGAACATTGCGCTGTGGAGGGCTATGTGCTGGAAACCCGCGTCGTCGGCGATGACGAGCCTGGCCTCAGGAACCCCTACCAGTTCTCCGATCAAGTCGGCGGGTATGGGGTAGGCGCTGTAGATGAAGTCGATCTCTCCGGCTTTGAGGGCGAGCATTCTCGCGCTTTCATCGTACATGACTCGGAACACGACTTCGTCTTTCCACCCTCCGTAATACCAGTGGGGGAAGGTGTATGACTCCCCATTCCAATACGTGATGGAAGGGAATTCGATTTGGTCTTGGGTTGTCGCCAAAGGTAGCAATGAAGCCAACATAAGCGTCGCAAGCATGGTCGCAAATAGAACGCTAGCGGTTTTCTTAGAGTTCAAACGTAAAACCTGTATCGTGATGTTCCGTGAAGCGTTTATAAGTGTTACACCTCTAGAAATTAGAGCCGTGTATGTAGTTGGCGTAGGGAGGGAGACGAACCGTCGCCGCACAGCCGAGCCTCAGAAGGACGGTGTTGTTGTACCCGCTCGTCCTTGTGGCGGTGGGTCTGGTGGTCTATCTCTGGTCCAGCAGTGTCTCAGACGCTCGAACGAGCGTCTTGGGCCTGCTGGTGACACTCATAGGGCTGATGGCTTTGTTCGCTCTTTCTCTGGCAGTGCTTACTGATCTGTCGTAGGCGTCTTGAGGAAGGGGTTTGTCAGAGCACCTGACGGATTTCGGAAAGGAAGTGTCCGGCCATGGCGCCTATGGGGGCGAGCGGAAGCATCAGGATCATGTGGCGCATCACCCACCCGAGGTAGAGTTCGAGGTGGGTCCTTGCCTCATCGGGCCCGAGCAGGCTCAGCGGAGTCGTCGAGAGATAGGCTGTCAGCAGGGCTCCCAGAAGTACCCCGAGGAGTGATGAACCCAGGGCTGAGGAAAGGTTTCTGTGGACCAACCCGACCAGCACCGTCGGCAGAAAGAGTAGGATTAGGCGGGCGAGGAAGTCTTGGGGCCACATCAAGACTAGCATGGACATCAGGACACCAGCATAGATAACCGCTGTCCCTAGGCCGACCGCAAATGCTCGTGCCAGTCCTGCGGTCCGGTTAGTCATATCTTATTCTGGGGTCGAGGAAGCCATACACAACGTCTGCCACGAAATTAGCCATCACCACGGTGAGAGCCACGAGGTAGAACAGGGCCTCTGCTGCGGGCCAGTCCTGCATGAGGATCGATTGTAGGAAGTATCGGCCCATCCCGTACCAGGAGAAGACGGTTTCCGTGAGGATGGCTCCCGTCCAGAGACTCGCTATGCTGAGGGCTATCACGGTCACGGTGGGGAGGAGGGCGTTTCTGAGGGCGTGCTTGTAGAGGACGGTTCTCTCGTCCAGCCCCTTGGCTCGAGCGGTGACGATGTAGTCCTCCGTGAACACGTTCACGATGCTGTTCCTCATGAGCAGGAACCAGCTCCCGAAGCCCGAGATGGTGAGGGTAGCGGCGGGCAGGGAGAGATGCCACGCGTAGTCGACGATTTTGGGCAGCAATCCTTCGGGGATTGGGTAGGAGGTCGTTCCGCCAGTGACGGGGAAGATCGCCAGATAGAACGAGAAGATGAGGATAAAGATCAGCCCCAGCCAGAAGATCGGGGTGCTGTATACGGAGAGAGAGGTGACCACCATGGCCACATCCTTCTTCTTGCCCACGTCCCGGCCTCCAATGATCCCCACCCAGATGCCTATGATAATGGCCAGGATGGTCGCTACTCCCAGGAGGATGAGGGTGTTGGGTAGCCTGACCTCGATCTCCTGTATCACTGGTTTGAAGCTAACGAAGGAGTATCCGAACTGGAAGGTGAGGGTGCTGTAGATGGTCTTGAAGAAGTAGTTCGTCCAATCCATGAAGGTCGCGTTTGATGGGGGGATCCCGTACTGTCCTCTGAGTGCTTCTTGCTGCTCCTCGGTGAAATCCGGATTGAGGATGAGATCGGCGGGGTCCGTCCCGTAGATGAAGGTGGGCAACCGGAACAGGAAGAAGTTGAAGACCAAGACGACCAGAAGTGTCAGCACTACGGCTATGGTCCTTCTTACCAAGAATTCCCTGAGACCCGTGAATGACCCACCTCTGGGTGATCCTACACCATCCGGATTCCGCCATGAGTGTTATATATCCAAAACCCCGCTTTCCGCCTCGAGAACGCGTACCCCTGAGGGATTTCCCTCGATCCTGGTATGAGCCCGAAAATGGTTGAATTCCAGAAAAGCCGTCACGCCGAGGTCCCAAAGCCATCTGTCGGTCCTCAAGGCTTCATTGAACACCTCTAGGTCGCCAACGTAGGTGAGATTGAATGTGAGCTCCACCTCGAGAGTGTCTTGCGGCATTACGCGGACCGTCAACCAGTGGGCGCGAGGGGTTGGGTATTCCATCGTGTGGTTGTTGAGGTTCATCTGCGCCAGGGCGAAGTTTAGGATGACTGCTTCCGTGACCTTGGCCGAGTTGGATACGGATAGGTTAACCCGAACCGAGGCTGCCCGCAATTCCCCGGTTGCTTCTCTCTCCAAGACGACCGTAACACCTCTAAGGTCGCCCTCCAGTCCCGTGTAGCTCACATAGGCATCCCGGTTCACGGCGGTGCTCCAAAACAGTGCTACCACTGACAACGCAACGGCCGACCAGAATACTGTTTGGAGATGCGAAATAGCCATCGGACTGTATTACCTGTCCTTCCATCTGATGATGGAGGACGGCCCATGATATGATTTCCTCCCTTTGGGAGGTCCGGCTACATATTTATTCCGCCTTCCGTAGATGATGGGTAGCTTCTCAGTGAGCGCTATTGTCTGTCACTTTCAGCGAGGCTTGGTACAGTTTTCGAAGGTCTCGGCTAGGAATGACGGGCCTAGCGCTTCTCCTTATCTTCATACTGATGGCCGTCCTCGCGCCTATCTTGGCACCGACCAATCCGGATCCCCTCAATGTGGTCGGAGCCGGATACGCGGCGCCTGAGTGGCTGGGTCCAGTCGATCCCAACTTTTTCCCCAACACCCAACTTCTTGACGATCCATCTTTCGATTCCCCAGGAGCCTGGAGCTTCACGGCTGGATCGGCGATGGTTTCAGGAGGGATGACGTCTTCCAGCTTCGCAATCGAGCTGGCAGATGCAGACGATACTAGAGGGGGCAGGCCTGCCTCTTTCGTCGAGACCTGGTTCGCGTGGGATCGGAGCGTGTTTCCCGCAGATACTTGGATGTCCTACAGGATCTGGGGGAAGGCGAGCGGAGACTACGCGACTGATGACCTGAAGCTTTCCGTGGCGATAGCTCCCGAGGGCTACACTCAGCTATCGTTCATGCTGAAGGTACTCGAGGGGGACGTTTTGATACAGCCGAGCCAGGTGAAGGAATTCGGAGTGGTGCTGGTTACGCTGTCCTCCGTGCCTGACGAGCCCACCGTCTTCGAGAGGCGAATAGATATCCTGGAAAGAACCGCTTTCTTCCGCGAGGGCTCTAGGAACAGGCTGAGGTTCGTCGTGGAGTTCGACGTGTCCGCAGACAAGATGGGCAGCCTGCAGGTATTCTTCGATGATGTGGAGTTGCTGGTCTTTTCAAACTACTACGGCATTCTGGGAACGTCCGACACGGGCGCTGACGCTTGGAGCCAGCTGGTCTGGGGCAGCCAGCTCTCCCTCCTGGTGGGGTTGGCGGCCACCCTGATCTCCGTGTTCATAGGGGTCATGGTAGGCCTTTCGGCGGGGTATTACGGTGGAGCCAGCGACGAGCTCCTCATGAGAATCGTCGATTTCCTATTGGTGATCCCGCTCCTTCCTCTCCTCATCGTCCTCGCCGCCTTCCTTGGGGCGACCATATGGAACATCATCCTCATCCTAGCGATCTTCGGCTGGCTCACGACCTCCCGGCTCATCCGCTCCCAGGTCCTCTCGGAGAAAGCGAAAGCCTACGTGGAGGCGGCTCGAGCAGCGGGCGCGGGCGACGTTTACATCATAATCCGGCACATCCTCCCAAACGTTCTTCCCCTCATCTTCGTCCAGCTCTCGCTCGGAGTCACCGTCGCCATCCAGCTCGAGGCGGCCCTCAGCTTCATCGGCCTAGGGCCTGCGCAGGTGGTCACATGGGGCAAGATGTTGCAGTTCGCCTTCGAGACGGGCGCTCTCTCGATAGGAGCCTGGTGGTACGTTATCCCGCCAGGTGTTGGAATCGCGCTTCTCAGCATGGCCTTCGTCTTCATCGGAACGACCCTAGATACGATCCTCAACCCGCGCCTCAGGAGGAGGTAGCTATGCCCGCTCTGGAAGTCAGGGATCTGAAGACCCATTTCTTCGTCGAGAGAGGAGTCGTGAAAGCTGTGGATGGAGTCGACTTCGATGTCCAGAGGGGAGAGACAGTAGGGCTAGCCGGGGAGAGCGGCTGCGGAAAGACCACAACGGCATATTCTGTAATGAGGCTGGTGCCCGAGCCGGGGCGCATCGTGGGCGGTGAGATCTATCTGGACGGGACCAACGTCGTTCCTCTGCCTGAGAAGGGGATGAGAGAGCTACGTTGGAAGAGGGTAGCCATGGTGTTTCAAGGGGCCATGAATGCCCTAAACCCCGTGCTCAAGATAAGCGACCAGATCACCGAGGGCATCCTCATCCATGACGACGTAGACGAAGATGTGGCTCTTCGGAGGGCGCGGACCCTCTTCAAGGAGGTGGGTCTCGAGCCGGAGAGGATCGACAACTACCCCCACGAGTTCAGCGGCGGGATGAGGCAGAGAGCGATGATAGCGATGGCTCTGGTAAACAACCCCGAATTCCTCATCCTGGACGAGCCCACCACGGCCCTCGATGTCACGATGCAGGCCCAGATCATAGAGGTGATCCGGAAGATCCAGCGGGAGTATGAGATGTCCCTCCTCTTCATAACCCACGACCTCTCCGTGTTGGCTGAGACGTGCGAGAGGATAGTCATCATGTACGCGGGGAAGATCATGGAGTCTGGGGACACGGCGGAGCTCTTCACGGAACCCATCCACCCCTACTCCAAGGGGCTTGTCGCCGCCATACCCACAGTGGAGCGCGGAAAGTCGAGGCGCCTGTTCTCCATACCCGGAAACCCTCCCGACCTCATCGCCCCCCCGAAGGGCTGTCCCTTCCACGTGAGATGCGTCTACGCCCAAGACATCTGCAGCGCAGAGATTCCCGCGGAGACCATTCCGGACAGGGGGTTTGTAGCCTGTCACTTCAGCTCTGAACTTCGGAAGGTCTCACCGACCCAGTTCTGGCTGGAGCGAGAGTAGAGATGAGCCATCAAGCCTCTGCGGATGTGGTCCTAAGCGCCACCGCTCTCAAGAAATATTTTCCCGTCAGGACGGGCTTCTTCGCCGCCCTCCTTGGCAGGGAGCGGATGTGGGTGAAGGCGATCGACGGCATCGACTTCGACATTCACAAGGGAGAGATATTCGCGTTGGCCGGGGAGAGCGGCTGCGGGAAGACCACTACCGGGAGGACGGTTCTCCGACTTGAGGAGCCCACCGCAGGAAGCTTACGCTTCGATGGTACCGATATCACAGCTATGACTCAGAAGGAGTTCAAGGCGTTCCGACGCAGAATGCAGATCATCTTCCAGGACCCCTACGAGTCCCTGAACCCACGCATGAACGTGTTTGACACCTTGGCGGAACCCCTCAGGCTTCACAGGTTGGGGCTGAACAAGGAACAGGAACGAGAACGTGTTTC
Source organism: Thermoplasmata archaeon (assembly GCA_046759065.1). Lineage (GTDB taxonomy): Archaea > Thermoplasmatota > Thermoplasmata > RBG-16-68-12 > JAGMCJ01 > JAGMCJ01. Next base: position 9,028 of record JBHIBK010000037.1, read on the forward strand.
GAGGGGCCTCGACCTAGTCAAGCTTGTTCCCCCCGAAGAGTTCGTAAAGAGATATCCTCATGAGCTCAGTGGGGGACAGAGGCAGCGGGTCGCCGTCGCCCGCGCCATGATCCTCAACCCTGAGTTCATCGTGGCGGATGAACCAGTCTCGATGCTGGACGTCTCCATAAGGGCGGGGATACTGAACTCTCTCCTAGAGATACGGGAAAGGTTCGACGTGTCCTTCCTCTTCATCACCCATGACCTCGCCGTTGCGAGCTACATGGCGGATCGACTGGCGATCATGTACCTCGGCAAGTTCGCCGAGGTGGGGCCAACCGAGCGGGTCGTGGCCAAACCGAAGCATCCCTACACCCAGGCGCTCCTAGCCGCCGTGCCCCGGCCAGACCCAACCCGAGAGAGGAGACCCGTCTCCCTCGTCGGTGAACCACCTAGCCCCATTAGCCCCCCCACGGGTTGCAGGTTCCATCCCCGCTGCCCCTACGCGGAGGACAGATGCAGGGGAGAGGAGCCTCCACTTCTGGAAGCCGAGGGGTCGCTCGTGGCTTGTCACTTCTGGGATGAGATCGCGGCAGGAACCAAGAGAAGGACCCCCTGACCTCGCTTCTCTCCTACGACAGCGGCGAAACTGAACACGACATAGTTGCGGATCGCAAAAGCTACTAGGAAATTGTAGAAAAATACAAAAAAAAGGGGGGGTAGTTGAGGCTCCCTACGCCTTCAGCCGCACAACCCTGACGGCGGCTACCGCCGCCAGGAGGAGGGTTATGGATATCAGCACCGATATGGCCAGCAGGAACGCCGACAGGTCCTCACTCGACGCGAGGATGACGCCAGCTAGGTCCGAGTTCGATCCCTCAACGGTCTCCAAGATGGCTACCGTGGCTTCGCCGACGCTGCCCTTGACAGCGACGGTGGAGCTCTCTATCGTTTCCACGATTGTGGCACCAGTCGACTCGAAGCCGGTCGTCAGGAGGGACAAGGTTTCGGCGAAACCATCCGTCATCGTATCGAGGATCGCCTGGAAGTTGGCCGTCATCGAAGAGAGGGTTTCCTCGAAGGCGTTGGCAGTGAAGGTCGACAATGCTGCGATGTCAGCGGCCAGCTCTGCCCTGCTCACAACTATGGCGGTCTCTAGCTCGTCGTGCATGAATGCGAGCGTCACCGTCTTCAAGGCATCGAACTGATCCGCCACTTCCTGTCGTACGCCCGCGATCTGGTCAGGTAGGGTAGAGACGATGTCGGTAATGTCAGAGACAGCGTCTAGAAGTGCCGTTCCGACGCTTGCGATGCTTTCAACGACGTTGGTTTCTAGGAGCGCCATCTGGGCGGAGAGGGCTTCCTGGTTCGCCTTGACTTCAGCAAGCTCCTCGAAGAGAGTGGATGCGGGTGCTCCTATGAGGTCCAGTATCTGCTGGATGCCGGTTGCGGGGACGAACGCCTGCACAACGAAGGAGCCCGTCTTGAAGTCTGTGAGCGTTGCAGGGGGGAAGCCAGTCTTGAACGTGGCTGTCACTGTGTATGTGTAGGTTCCGGGGTTGAAGTTGCTCTTGATCCTGAGGCCGAACTGGCCTTCAGATGCGTTGTACTTGTATGGGTATTCAGACCCCCAGGGGATGAGAGTGGACGCGTAGACGGGTATTCTGCCGTCTTGTGCTGTCCATCCGAGGACAGCCGCCACGGGGAAGCCGTCGGGATCCCACACCTGGAGATTCACGTGAGCGCCCTCCACGGGGTTCAGGCCATCATCCGTCACTTGGACCATGAAGGCGATGTCATCCCCTTGGTAGAAGACATCTCCGGGCACGGGCTTCAATACTGTAAGGTTGATGAATGCGGTCTGAGCATAGGCGAACTGAGCGACACTGAGAGGAAAGACAAGGCTCATGACGAGGATCGTCAGCGGTATAAGCGTTTTGGTATTCATACAGTTTTCACCTAAGA
>JBHIBK010000038.1:0-10958 GCA_046759065.1 Thermoplasmata archaeon
GAACTCACCCTCATCGATCTTGCTTCTCTGCCAGAACCTGTCCTCATCTGGGGTCCCAAACGTGTCTATGACCATCAGATTTCGGTCAACGTCGAATGCAAATTCCTTCTTTCCATCCACATGGGTGAGGTCCGCGCCTTTCACCCTGTTCTCCATCAGGTCATCAATCATGAAGACGATGTTCCTGAGCTCGTCGTATTCCTCATCGGTCATCCCGCCCAGGTCCAAGGCCTCTTTTCTGCCTATCACTCTGTCGTGGCTCTCGAATTTCGTCGTCTGCTCAAAAAAAGGGGCTGGGAGCCTCTCACCGTATGGGGGGACCTCGTCCGTGTCGAATGCCAAGGACCGTGCAGCTATCTCGCCGTCCGCCAGTCGCCTGTGAAGGGAACCGGCTACGTAGTGTCTGTTGATCCACTCAATCGGAATCATGTAGTTGGATTGCGGAAGCGCTCCGTGCTCCTTCGGAATCTGGCTCCTCTTGACCCTCATTCGGCTCGGACCCTCCAACCCGAGGAAATGCGTTCTGATCCCCAAGTTTTCCAGCTCCCGGAACCAGAATGCCCCTATCCTGCAGAGGACCTCCCCTTTCCTTGGTATCTGGGTGGGTATGACAACGTCGAAAACCGAGATCCTGTCCGAGAACTGGAACTCCAGTTCCGTCTGATCCACCTCGTACACGTCCTTTACCTTTCCCTTCCTTAGCAGCTTCACAGGAATCGCCACTTTGGTATCCTCCTCCAGTATATGTTTTTTGGCGTTTTTTGGCGGCCAGTGCTATTATTTGTCAAACAAAGGATTTAAAGTCCCCAGTCGATTCCCTGGTTGGTGGATCATGGGGAAGTTCAGCGGGCTCTTCTCATGCAGGATTGCGGAGATGAAGAGGTCCGAAATCAGAGAGCTACTGAAGCTGACGCAGCAGCCGGAGATCATATCTTTCGCGGGGGGACTGCCTTGCCCTGGGGCATTTCCTATTGATGTCGTTCAGGACATTACGAAGAAGGTCCTCGAAGAGAAGGGGACAGTTGCACTGCAGTACGGAACGACAGAAGGCCTCACCTCGCTCAGGAGAGAGCTCGCAAAGAGGATGAACCAGAAGGGCGTGAAGTGCACCCACGAGAATATCCTTGTGACTCACGGATGTCAGCAAGCCCTCGATCTCGTCGCCAAGGTTTTCTTGGATTCTCGCGACATCGTTGTTTGCTCCCTTCCTTCCTATCTTGGAGGGATAAACGCATTCGGCGCGTTCATGGCGGACTTCGTTGGGATCCCCCTAGAGAGCGATGGAATGAACCTCGACGTTCTCGAAGAGAGCCTGAAGAAACTGGCAAGAGAAGGAAAGAGAGCCAAGTTCGTGTACGTTCTTCCGACGTTCCACAATCCTGCCGGCGTCACAATGCCCGCCGACAACCGGAGGAGGATGGTGGAGATCCTGAAGGAGTACGACGTTCTCGCCTTCGAGGACGATCCCTACGGCGAGCTTAGGTATGAGGGCGATCACATCGATCCGCTCACGGCTTTCGATGACGACGACGGCCACGTCTTCTATCTAGGCACCTTCTCGAAGATTCTCGCTCCCGGGCTAAGGCTCGGATGGGTAGTGGCTCCAACCGAGATCCTGAACAGTCTCGTGACCGCCAAGCAGTCAACCGATTTGTGCACGTCCACGTTCACGCAGTACATAGCCTATGAGTATCTCCATCAGGGGTTTGTCGATTCACACATCGAGAAGATCAAGAAGATTTACGGGGCGAAGAGAAACGTCATGCTGGAGTCCATGGAGACGTATTTCCCGGAGGAAACCTCATGGGTGCGTCCAGACGGGGGAATGTTCACCTGGGCGACAGCTCCCGGTGTGGACACGAAGGAGCTGGTGATCAAGGCGATTGAACAGAAGGTGGCCTACGTTCACGGTGCAGCCTTCCGATTCGATGGTGGCGGGAGGGATAGCATGCGTCTCAACTTCAGCTACCCCACGGAAGAGGAGGTCGAGGAAGGGATAAAGCGCCTGGGTCGGGTACTCAGGGACGAGATGTCCCCTTAGAACACATCCGCCTCGGTGTGGACCTCGAGGCCATGACTCGTTATAAGGTATGGCTTCCTCTGCCTCGAGTGCTTTCTTCTTCTCACTTTGACAACTTGCACGACGAGCTGGGTCTCTTTGGACCCCTCGGGCTCGTTGAACATGAGGATGATGACACCGTCGGAGACGTATTCCACGAGTCCGTCTCTCGATGACCTCGGGTTCTCGTCCTTGGCCTCCGCAGTGAGCAGAGCCGTCGTCCCCGTCGACTTTATCTGCTGGTAGAGCGCGAAGAGATGGGTTCGCCTCTCAACCTCGTCTGGAAACATCATATTGAGCAACGAGATGGAGTCTATGGCGATTCTGTCCGCTTCGAATTTGCCAATGAACTCGGGAAGCTCGCTCTTGACCCTGGTGAGTGTGGTCTTCACGTCCGCGGGCTCAAGTTTCACGACCGCCAACGTCCCCTCGTCCTGGAACCTCTGCAGGTCCCAGCCGAAAGCCAGGGCATTCTTCTTTATCGAGTCTACGGTTTCCTCGAGCGTTATGAAGATGCACTTCTCGCCCCGGTTCAAGCCCTCCGATATGAATTGGAGGGCGAGGGTCGTCTTTCCCGTCCCGAAGGCGCCGAGAACGGTCACCACGTGGTTCTTTGGGATCCCGCCACCGAGCATATCGTCCAGACCTTTGACGCCCGTGCCAATCAGTTCCACTGTCCCACCTACGCTATTCTCTCCATATTGACCACGATCAAACCATGGTTGCTCGTTACCATGGTCGGGAATCGGGCGATCTTCTCCAGCTCGAGATGAGGAAGGACGCTCATGAACTTCCACACGTACATGTATCTTTGCCTCTTGCTGCTATTGAGGTAGGTACTCCATTCGAAGACGATAACGCCGTCCACGCTGTCGATGAGCATCTGCTGGAACTTCTCCTCCATTATCCCCTTCGTGAGGAGGAGATAGACGATGCCGTCCCATCTCTTCGACGCCCTCTGCATCCCCTTTATCGTTGATATGAGGTCCCTTGTGCTGACTACGTCTGTCTCCACGAGGTCGGTGATCGAGTCGATGATGACCATCGATTTCCTCGCATTGGAGTCGAGAAAGTCAACCACGGATTCGAGCAGCTCCGGAGGTTTCTCACCGAACGGGATATCCTCTCGACTTGTCCAGCTTGATGGAACCACCGTATGTCTGAAATAGTGTCCGCTGAAGTCCTTGAAGTTTGTGTACTTCCTGAAGGCGTTGTAGAAGTGTGGGTTGAAGGAGGCCGCCACTTCCCTGAATATGTCCTCTTCTGACCTTGAGAATGTGACGTACTCTATCTTCTCTGGAAGGATGCCATCATTACAGGCCTGTCCAAGGTAGTATCTTCTCAGGTTGGGGTTGTCCCTGACTATGGCGAGCTTTGCGGCGCTGGTGTAGATATACTCCTGCTGTCCTGCGCCAACATCACCGAGCAGTAGAACGAGAGAGCCCGAGGGAAGTCCACCTTTGACTATCGTGTCGAAGTCTGCAACGCCCGTTGGGATTCTCCTGACATTCACTGGGTCGTACTGAAGTTCTTCTTCAGACTCTCGAGAAAGCGGACCACGTAGAGGCATCCCAATCATTGGGTGGACATAGGGAGAATGAGATAAAGTCTTTTTGTCTTTCCGCTTCCATCCTGTTTGGCTGCACCTATTGCCGAAAACTGGAGCCCACGGTCCAAGAACGAGTATTCTTTCGGTTGTACCTGTGACCACGTTTATATCCGCTTCAACTTCCCGATTACAGGTTCAAAGGCAAGACCCTTGTCGAGCAGGCTGTTCACAGATCCCTCCAGGTCCTCCTTCGGAACGCCATCCTTCCCCGAAGCCTCTAATAGGGCTTCCCAGTCGGCGCCCTTACCATCGGTGTCGAGCTTGTCTATCAGCTCCAGAACATATTCATCCAAATCTGATTCTTCTTCTGTCTCCTCCTCAGGAGCGGTGGTTTGCGACTCCGGCAGAAGATACCTCAGCGCATCGGCCAGCATGAGCCTGTACCTCTCTATGTCCACTCTTCCGTAGTGCTTGACCGCTCTCACGACGCCATCGGCAATCCTCTCGCTGTATCGAAGGGCGAGAAGCTCCTCCTTCGTGAGAGGATCCATTCTCAGCGCCTCCGCGACGGCGTCAAGGCGAGCCCTCAGGTTTCCGCAGCACTCCAGCGTCCAGTAATTCCTCACGGCATCATCAACAACCCTGATCATCTCAGGACGGACACTGAGGTAGAACGTCCCTTCATCGGGCGAATAGACCCTTGTCTTTCCCATGACGGCGGCAAAAACGGGAGGTTCGATGCCGGAGAGCGTCCTTGCGGCCTCTGGCTGATAGAGGCCAGCCGAGAGAACGTACACCCCGGTCGGATCGGAGAGCCGCGCCCTCCACATGGGCTGCTCATCAGATCCAACGTTGTCAATGTCAGTTATCACGCCCACTATGAAGAGCCTGTTTATCTTGGCACCCAATGGCGTTATCACATAGGACGGAGACCTCTCCCCGCCCTCCGAGTACTGGAAGTCCGAGTCATTGTACTCCTTGGCGAATACTCTCCAGGCGACTTCCCTCCTCATTCTATTCCTCCAGCTCGGACAGAAGCTTCTTCGCTTCTTCTTGGACATCGATCTCCAGGACCGTCACGGATTCGGAAATCATCATTAGCCCGTAGTCATCGCTAGTCACGTTTCCCCTGAGTTCAACGGGCTGCGCGACCAGGAGATCCGCGAGCTCATCCTTCACGACCTCGTGACTCATGGCTTCCTTGGCGGTATCCATGCACTCATCCAGGCTCTTCCCAAGCAAGGACTCCGTCAGCTCCCTTCCGACTATCGCCGTCAGCGCCGCGCTTCCGTCGTCGATGATCGCCTTCACCCGCAAATCTGGTGCGCCATCGACCTCACCGTGAATTCTGCACGTTCCCTTTCTCAGGACGCGGTTGCACTCTGGGCACCTGAATATCAGGCCGCTTCCCTCCTTCACATCGATGAGTATCCCCCGCACCGTGGCATCCACGGCACCGCCTCTTTCGGCGATCTCCTCAATCCACATTCTCGAAGGTCTCGCGATTTCCTCGGCGGACGGAAAATCCTCATCCTTGAGAATTTCGACATTCGCTCTATCGTCGAAGCCCAGTTGAGGGATGCCTCTCCACGACTTCGAGTACCCTCCCTCGACCTTTATGATATCGTCCTCTCTGAGCTCGAAGTCCGCCCATGCGGAGAACTGGGCCTTTCCTGTTGAATCACCAATGAGCCCTGAGAAGACGGTCTTCTTCTGACCCTCAACATCGACTTCTCTCGATTTGATGGAAAGAATCCGCCCCTTGACGGAGATGTTGCTCAACCCTCCCCGAAGATCTCCAAGCTCGACGGACGTGGGCTCTCTTGCCGGCGGCTCATAAGGCGGCAATGCATCTGGCGACTCTTTCGTCACCGATGTTCTGTTTCCCAGGTTGACCTGAACCTCTCCCCTGAACTCCTTCGTGTAGGCATTCTGGATTTTGACAACATCACCCTTCTCCACATCCACATCGTCGGCTTCCCAGGCTGTGAATGGCACCGTCGCCGTGCTATCCCCAAGAATCCCGTAGAGAATCCTCTTGGAAACTCCCTGCACCTCGATTTCCCTGTCGTTCACACTGACTATCCTAGCCAGGATGTCCACGCTGAACTCGTTTGGAGTCAGGTCAGTTATCGCCTTCTGAACTCCAAGAGAAAGAGAGGAGGGATTGCCTCCGTGCTTCTTCACGATGCTTCTCTTCGCGGTTCCCAGCGGAACCCGGTACACGTTCAGGTAGCTGTTCAGCTCCCGTTCGATTTCTTCTTCGCTCACTTTGCTCCCAAGCGCCCTTGTTATGTCCTTGACATGGGGCGCGATTTGTTCTTTCTCCAATGTATCAACCCCTGAGAGGCTTTCTGTTCTGTGCCTCCAAAAACCGAATGACTCCGAAACTTAAATAGCTTTACAGAAGAGGGGGGTGAAAATGAGAGGCCAGCATTCGGATTGGACAAATCCTCCTGGAACAAAAGGTGTCGATTACGATGACTGGATTTGCTCACAGTCACAAATCCTATAATACCCGTAGGGGATACAAACCCCAATGGAAGGGGACCACCTCATCTTCCGCGGCCACAAGGGCGAGGCCATCTTCGTGATGACAACGATCCTCTACTTCGTCGTCGCAAGGTTCTTGGCGGTCCTCATGCACGAGCTTCTTGGCCACGGTCTCGTTGCTGAACTCACAGGCGGGGAGTTGTATGCGTTCTACGCTTCACCCGCATCGGGCTTCACCCACGCTTACCTACCAGATGACACTCCCATACCGCTCGAGGTCCTGTATCTCCTAGCAGGGATAGTAGTCGAACTCATCATCGGTCTTGTGGTTCTCTTCTACATCTATCCCAGGCTTCGCTCGTTCTTTCACAGACTGTTCGCACTTCTCCTCCTCGAGGTGCTCCTCGTCCACTCCCTCACCTACCTGGCCCTAGGCTCATTCTACGGGCAAGCGGGGGATTCATTCCAAGTCATAGGTCATCTTCCCGGCTTGGGCGCATTCTGGGCGATTAGATTCGTGTTCACCGGTCTTCTCTTCACCATTGCCTTTGCCTACATGATTTCCAAGAAGGCCCTTGAACTCCTCCAGGAGCATTTCACACTGCGCACGCGAAGGTCCGCGCTTCGTCTTCTTCTACTCTTCTGGCTTCCTCCCCTCGCCGCGGGGGGCGTCGCAGGGGTCTTTGGTGTCGGACTGGTCTCAGATGTGCTACTGAACTATCTCCTCGTCTTCACTGTGATCACGGTCCTGGTTTTCCTCCTCGCATCCTTCTTCGCCTCTAGGAAACTCCCTCAGGACCTGAAAGGAATGGGCATCGAACGAAAAGGGGTCATTGCCACCCTCATCGCGTTCCTTCTAGTCGTTTCGGTCTGGTTCCTCGGGTTCGGGGTCACTCCCTCGACCGCTCACGGAATTCTTCTTAGGGACCCGCCCGCCGAAGAGGAGGCCGTCTATACAGATAGCTACGCCGTGAACATGCGCATAGTCATAGACCAGGGATTCAACGTCACCGTTGAGGTCAGGCTCAAGGCATTCGGCGACATGAACAGCCCCCTCGAGGAGGCGATATGGAAGACCTTCGAAGACCGGCCTTACTGGGACACCTATCATCAGCTCGGCAGGTTCATTGCGAAGAGCACATTCAATGTCACCGGCTGGCGCATCGTCGATCAGAGCATGGGGGCCAACGTGCATGGAATGGGGGAGATCTGGCCAAAGGGAAAGATGGTGACATTGGAGTACACGAACGCGAACGTGCCTCTCTTTCAGGAGCAGGATGACTTCATAGTCCTACGTGTCTACGATGCGTGGAAAAGCGAGATTGAACTGGGCGGGCAGTATGTGGACGCGATCAACATAACATGGGACGAATCGATTGTGCTTGAGGAATGGCCTCAGGGTGGTGGACTAGAGTGGATTGCAAAGAACTCGACCTATATCGCATGGATATTCTCATCTTATGAAGAAGCTCACATAGTCTACAGATTGGCGTTCTCGCGCACCTAGCTACTGCGTGAACGTCTCCACGTTGGCATACTTGCCCTTGAGGTGATTTAGCAGAATGTTCCTGTTCCTCTTGAGGTGCGATTCGTACCAGGTCTTCACCACATCCTTGAAGATCCTATGGACGTCGCCAATATCCACTTTCTCAAGAGGCTCATCGTAGAGCAAGTGCTGGCTGTAGATCCTCTTCCAGCCCGAGTACTTGTAGTAGTGCTCTCCCTCGCAGTATTGGAAGTCTATTCTCAGACTGGGTTTGTCGTTGTCCGCGTAGTATGACACACGCAGAGCGTCCCCTATCCTTCCCTGATCTTGGGTTCTGTCCACGAGTACCATCCTATTGACGCCAGCGATGTTGAAGCTGGGTCTCCACTTCCACTCGCCATAGGGGAACTCCTCAAACTGAGCGAAGGTCGTGTAGCTCGGTTCGATGGTGAAGTGAACGTTGATCTTGTTGAACCTCTTCCAAATCTTCCAAAAGTCCTCTATTAGAGAGCGATTGACCTCAAGTTTTTGGGTGTTCTGCTCACCGAAGCTTTCGATAATCTTCTTGGTCGACTCTTCGAGCTCACGGTCCAGAGAGTCGAACCAATCCTCCTTTCCTTTCTTCTTAGCAACCATCGGAACCACTCATGGGTGAATCCAATTTTAGGTTAAAAGCTTTTGTTATGTCTAGTTCTGCCAAGCGAAGAGCTCGTCGGAGCATAAGCTCTCGGGCCACCCTTCTTGGCGTCACCTTTTTTAGTGGAATCTGCCATGGTCGGGTTCCATGATGCTTATTGATGAAAACGAAGCGGAAATCGAGAAATCCAACAAGATCATTGCACTTTTCTACGCCGATTGGTGTCGCTACTGCAGACAGTTCAGGCCCCTCTTCGAGAGCCTTGCCTCGACCTCCGAGCAGCGGTTCACAGTCGTCGACATCAGCGATGAGGAGAGCGAACTCTGGGATGAGTACGAAATCGCCGTTGTGCCAACACTGATAGCCTTTTCCGGTGGAGAGATCATAGCCAGGAGGGACGGCAAAGCGCAGGTTGGTCTGAGCGAATCCAATCTCAGGGAACTGGTTGAGGAAATCCAAGACTAGATTGCGGCGTACGAACCCTCACTCTGTCGTCCTTTCGAGCGCTCTCTTAATCATCATTTCGAGAACCTCGCTGACAAGCTTTCCGTCCGCCCTTCCTCGTAGACGTTCCATCACTACTCCCATGAGGGGGCCAATCGCGTCCCTTCCCCTTCGCCTCACGAAATCCATCTTCTCGTCGATCACCCCTTGAATGATGGACTCAATCGCTTCTTTCGGAACCGCCTTCAACCCCAGTTCTCTCAGAGAGTCCTCAACGCTCCCACCCTCCGAAATCTTTCTCAAGATATCTGGAAGGGCCTCCCTCGAGAATCTTCCTTCGCTCAGCGCTGAGAATATATCTCTGAGTGTCTGTCTGGAGACCTTGTCGACCTGATGGCCCTCCCGCTCAAGCTCGGGGAAGACATTGGTTATCATGGACGCTGCTGCCCTCTGCTCTCCGAATTCTTTCGAGAGCTCCTCGAACAGGTCGTCGTAGCCCTCCTCCACGATGATTCCGATCTGCTGCCTGTGCACGTCATACTCCCTGACGAGTCTCTCTATCTTGTCATCGGGAAGCTCCGGAAGTCCCGCCTCTATCCTCTTCAGCCTTTCCTCCGATATTGCGACGGGCGGCACATCCGTCTCCGGATACATACGGGCCTTTCCAGGGAGCGGTCTCGAATAGGCCGTGGTCCCGTCGGGGCGGGGGTCCCTCGTCTCCTCCGGCACGCCCTCAAGGGCCTTTGATGCCCTTTCGATCACTCGGCTCATCGCCGCCGTCGCCCTCTCCTTGGAGTCCGCCAGAATCAAGAAGGCATCATCATCCATCGCTTTCAGGGATTCTCTGATCTCAGGAATCTCCTTGTCAATCCCGTAGGCGGGTAGCTCGTCCGAATGGAATATCCCGCCGACGCCCGCCCGAAGGGCGTACCCGTTCAGCTCCGGGCCCAGCCGATCCTTCAGTAGTCCAGAGAACCCAGGAAGCCTGATTCCGAGGACGATGCCATCTGCCTCCAGCTTCTCTCGGAGGACTCTGCATTCCGTGCCGGCGAAAATCGAGGTCAGGTCCGCGGGCTGTGAATCTATCCCTTCAACTCCTCTCTCCTTGAGCGCAGCACGGGCCTCGAGGAGCGAGAGCTGCCTCTTCACCTCGTTTTCCACGTAAGTGGACATCATCTTGAGGTCCTGAACGCCCTTCACCTCTATCCTCGCGCCCTCGGCGATGGAGATGTTGAGATCGTTCCTTATGGTCCCGATTCCACGCTTGACCTTCTTCGTGGCCCGCAGAAGGCTCCCCAGCTTGAGTGCAACCTCTCCGGCCTCGTCAGGGCTTTCGATCACGGGACCGGTCGCCATCTCGACCAGAGGGATTCCAAGCCTGTCAAGCCTGTAGACGATGGAGTCCCCCCTCGCCTCGATCTTGCGGGCAGCGTCCTCCTCCATCCCTATCATGGGTACTGGAATGGTCTTTGAGTCGATAACCAGCTGCCCATTCATCGCCACGAGCGCGCTTCTCTGGAAGCCCGAAGTGTTCGAGCCGTCGATCACTATTTTTCTCATGAAGTGTATCTCATCGACGGGTTTGGCACCAAGGAGCAGAGCGACCTCTAGGGCCACATCGATGGCATCCTCGTTTCCTCTGTGAGGCGGCTCCTCGTCCGCCTCCACCAGACACGTCGATCCCAAGGATTGGTAGATGAACTTCAGCTTCTTGCGCGCCTCCTCGATTGCAGCCCTGTCCACCTCTCCCAGCTCGCTCTGCGTGGGCCTGAGCCTCCTCATGAAGCTCCCGCTCGTTTCCTCCTTCAATTCCGATGGACAATCGCAAAACAGCTTCTCCGTGTCCACCTGCTGGTGTATCTCCAGTCCCACCCTGAGTCCGAGCTTTGCGTAGTCCATCTATTCACTGTACTCCTCCAGCCTGATGGCCGGATTCATCTCTCCCCTTAGATTGCTCGTCATGAGCTCTCCGATTCCTTTCATATCGCTCGTCTGACCGAGGACCCACATCAGCTTGATGAAGGCGGTCTCTGGGAGCGTGTCCTCCCCTGGTATGACCCCAGCGAGAAGAAGGTCCCTCCCCGATGAGTAGACATTCATGTTGACCCTTCCGTACAGGCACTGAGTCGTCATCACAACCGGTATTCCCGCCTCAACCAGCGACTTGACTTCCGGGAAGAGCGTCGAGGAAACGTGACCGAGACCCGTGCCAGCGACAACGACGCCCTTCGCGTCCTTGACCATGTATCTGAACCGCGAAACGGGCATCCCCGGATAGAAATGGACGAGG
>JBHIBK010000039.1:0-10758 GCA_046759065.1 Thermoplasmata archaeon
AAGTGGTACTTCCACCGAACTGGAAGTTCGTGGAACCCTCGTGAGCCACATTTATCACGATGGGGATTGTCGTGACATCGGCCCCGTTGGTCAGATGGATTGCACCTTCGTAGAGTCCTACACCCGCACCGGGTGGCACCGTTGCAGTGGCCACGAAATCGAAGGTGGCTCCTGCCAGTATGTTGATTGTCGGTCCGAGAGGCGTGACACCATTGTCCTCAAAGAGACTGACCATGGGCCAGGGTTGCTTCTCGAAGAACTCGATCGTAACAGTAACGGGTCCCGGAACTGGGTCACCAGAGAGATGCCTCCACCATATGATCAGCCCATCATCAGTTCTTGCCGCTGGATCATGGACCCTCACTTCGAAGGAGTTCTCACCCAGGAAGACTCCCATCCTGTTTCTTTCGAACCAAGCTCCAGTCACTCCGTAGGGCAGATCCGGGTCAACCAGCATCGCACCAGAAGCCTTCCACCACATATCTATCTCGCCTCCATAGCTCACGGCCCAGAACCACTCAGATCCGGACGAGAAGCCTATGTCTGAGATTCCGTCGAAGTCATATGTGGGAATGACCTCTGCCGTAATTGTGCCACCCATAATATCCCATATTGCCACACCGGTCGCGTTGGCAACGGCTAGATTCATGGCAACACCATCGAAGTCCACGTACGTCGGATACTCCTGTACGAGAGCGACGGCTGGCGGAACATGGTCGTACCGAATGGTAACGTTGGCCCACATCGGAAGCGGGCCAAGATATATCATCAGACCGTCAGTCGTGTACAGAATGTAGTCGCCCGCGCCACTCGCAAGGTCAAGCTCGTACACCGGTGTTCCGTTCACCCAGACCTGGTACGAGAAGGGTACGATGCTCGCGTTTCCGAGCGCGAATACCGGGGCGCCTGTGAAGTTGAAGGTGTCGGTGCCTGTTGAGGGCGCCAGAGTCATGTCCCAAACATTCACTGTTCCAGTACCGGCTCCACTCAAAGCTGACCCCATTCCTACTGACGCAAGCCACATGCTGTCAGAGCTGAACTTGAGGTCCATCACACCGTCCAGGTCCCCCGACATATCGCCGTCCTCATGACCGCTGAACCCGCCAACCTGGGCTCCTGTGATCGGATCCCACAGCATTAGGTAGTTATCCCAGACGCCAAAGTAACCACCGGAACCCGTGGCTATGACGGACCCGTCTGGGCTCCAGGCAAGGGCGTTCACGACCTCAAGGTGCCCACACGACCCTCCGAGCAGGTTTCCTGAGACGTCCATGATTATGAGGTCCGCGAGGAAGTCGGGGAAGCAGAAGTCCCTCGGAATTCCATTCAGCCACCTAAGGAGAGAGTTAACGCTCGAAGTGTACGCTATCTGACTCTCATTGGCTGGGTTGAACTCCACTCCGGTGATAGTATAGCCGAATAGGAAGTCATCCGAGCGGAGAAGCCGGGCGCGGGTGGGCACATCCCACACCGCCACCATGCCTGTTGTCCCGAAGGGCAACGGGCCACTGGAAGCTGCCAACATGCTGCAACTAGAGGAGAAGTCTATGTCGTTGATCATGTTGCCCTCCAGCCCTCTCAGTCTGTTGATCGGGTATTGTGTTGTATTGTCCCAAAGGATGATCATGCCATCCTCCGCACCAGTTGCGAACATCGTGCCGTCAGAGCAGAAGTCCATCGCGGTTATGTTGGCGGAGTGCCCAAAGAACCGCCCATTCATATTGACATCGGTCCAGTCGTGCGGTTCTACAAATATCTGCTGGTTCGTCAGTAGATCCATGTCGAAGTGGGCGGTAATCCTGAGGAGGTCGGCATTGTTCCATCTCGTTACATCCATGCTCGGCCCGAAATTCCTTCCGAAGAAGTCATAGAATCCCGTTTCGTTGATAATTGTCCAGTTGTTGCCCACAGGCTCCGGCGGGGCCTCAACGGTGGGCTGGACTGTATACTCGATGGTGGCCATTCTCTTTAGGTAGTCAGCGGACACACCAACGTTGTTCAAGTCGGTTGGTCCGCGATTCTCCACCGTCATCATCTCAGAATCAGATTCACCAGCCGTGAGGAAGTGGACGAAGTCAACATAGTCCTGGCCCCTGTAATCTCCAGGGTACCAGACCTCTGGATCGGCAAGAATGCCACCGCTGTTGGAAGCCAGATTGGTGGCACGCAGGGCGTTTCCGTAGCCAGATCCCTGTGTGAAAACGTCGTAGTTCATGTCGTCAGCACTCGACAGGAGTATCCTCTGCGCTTCGAAGGCATCCATGTAACGCCCGTATGTTTGCTCATATGCGTCCTGCATGAGGGCAATCACTGCTGTTGCGTGAGGGGCTGCCATGCTCGTACCTGCGTCGATGTCCCATGCTGCTGTTCCATCCATGAACTCGTTTATTGGATAAGCATCGTACGCCCACGCTCCATTAAAGCAGATGTCGGGTCCCAATTGACCAGTGGCCGCGGGTCCCCAAGAAGAGAGATAGGCCACGCCGCCGTACTGAGGATTCGGCCCTCCATCGTAGAGGTGCTCTGGTTGCACTCTATAGAAGAGGTCCCATGCTGCGCACGCGCTTATGGTCCCTGGGGTGACTGAGTTCCCGGAGGTTCCGTATCCGGTGCCTGAATTTCCAGCAGATTTCACGTGGATAGTCTTGCCCTCCGAGTATTGAGTTGTGACCCAGTCTCCGAACCTCTCGCCGACCGTCCATCCAGTTTCCAGCGGGTTCGAGCCGAAACTCCAGCTTATCACAAGACCCTCATCACCAGTTCCAGGGACTCCATCATATCCCTCTATGGCGAAGAGGAACCCGTGGTACTGAGTGAACGAACCGTGAGAAACTCCGCCTGGTATCGAAATGACTTTCGCATCAGGGGCCAATCCCTTTAGCTTGGGTGTACCGCCGATAGGGGTGACACCTTGACCCACGATGCTCGTGGCGACAGCCGTTCCATGCGAGCCATAGGTTGCACCAGTGAAGGCAACCATATCGCCAGCGCCCCAGTAGTAGTTGTCTACTCCCAGACGTCCGGCCACGATATCCGAGTAAGGTATTGGAACAAGACCATAAGAGTAGTCAACCGCAAGCTCGTCGCCTACTTGGAGTTCGTATGCGAATGTGAAGTTGCCAGTGACTACGTCCAGAATCCACGGATGGTATTCGTAGGTCGCTCTGGCGATGCCACCAGCTGGTAGTGGCTTGGCCAAGGTAATGAGACCTTCTGTGTAATCAACTGTGTAATCTTCTCCCGTCACCGATTTACCCTCGGCATCGAACCAATCGTTATCTTCAATAAGGACTCCGTCGTAACTGTAGTTAGCCCAGAAAGTATCTCCCGCCATGTTGACTGTGAGGGGATCTGGACTACTCAAAAGCTCAGCCCCGAACACGACCTCGCCTGTTCCTGCGTCAGCGCTGAAATTGCCAGGGTCAATTTCTGTCAACACAGGTCCAAACCAGTCCTGCTCTTCATCCCCGTCAAAGTCGGTAAGACGGACTCTGTACAGGACAAGATTGGTGAATCCTGTATGGGTAAGATTGAAGCGGTCATCCGTGGCGGGATTGACGACCACGAACTGTTTGGTCAGATCGGTTGGGTCTCTCCCAGTCTCATTTAGCACCGAGCCCGTCACAGTGAGCACAACCGTATCTTCAACCACATTCTTGTTTTTGAGATGCAGTTCCATCACTTCTGTTGCATTAAGCACCAGCTCATTGATAATGGGTACAGTATTCCATGGTACGGAATTCTTACTCACATTTACAGCGTCGCTTACCGTCACGCTTCCGTTTCCCAACTGTCCCCAAGTCTCACCACCGATCGCGATGGTTCCTGTTATCGTGGTCTCGTTTCCCACGATGAGTCGCTCACCAAGAACAGTTGTCGAATCGCTGATGAAATAGAGGAGACCGCCCGAAGCGTCCGCGTAGCCATCAAGATCCAAGTCTTTCCACAGGTTCGGACTGCCCTTTGTCGCGGGCGTGTCGTCTGTGAAATTCAAGTTGTTGTCCAGGTCCACATAGACAGTGTCGTAGACCCCGGCCGACGTAGAATCTACCACAAGGACCGCAGGAGCCATGAAATACGCAGCTCTCAAGTAGGAGTCCCAGTGGAGACCCACGTGATACGCACCGCTTGCGCTCGCAATCCCTGTCACGTTGTAGTCGGTATCCTGCATGACAATGCTGACGAACTCGATATAGATGTCCGCGAGCGTCGGATTCGAAGTTGTGTATCCGAGGATTGCCAGTATGTAGTCGTTCTCTGTATTCGGATCGTATATCGGAGCGAAGACTTCAGGATTGGCACCGGTGCTCGTATCTTCATAGGCGACCAGTTCCGACAGGTCTATGTCATCGTCTCCGTTTGCATCATAGAAAAGCCCCAAGTCCAAATCATCGCCAGGCGTGAATTCAACCCAGATATTCATCTGGACAGTTCCCGTAGGAACCGCGAATGGAAATCTATATCCAGCCGTGAGGAACACGCTTGGGAAATCAGAAATCTCGGCATCATCAAATATCTGTTCGCCAAATGTGTAGAACGGCGTCATCAGAGGGGCGTCCCTGTTGTATGTGATGTAGGTCCCGCTCGCATTCGTGAAGCTCGCAAGCTCAGTTGAAGTGTCCACGAACATACCCGAAAGCTCCCCTTCGTTGGAGAGATAGGCGTCTATCGCTGGTGGCTCGAATGTAATAGGCCATCCAGCGTACGGTGAGCTGTACATGTAAGTTGCAGTCACAACATCGTTGAGCACCAAGGCCGTTGTGAAGTCTATCACGCCAGTCGCGGGATCGAAGGTATAGTCCGCCGGTGGCATGAGGATGCCATTCAGGTAGAAGGAATAACCAGTGACATCCTTGTGCACGAGGGTGGTAGTGGTCTCGCCGCCGACAGCCTCAATGACAGTTATGTTCTCGATTGTAGTGTTGGCAGGCTGGACGGCCCAAGTCCCTTGGAGGTCAGAATGTCCAAAGTCAATCCCTTGGTCAAGGACCGCAACAACCTCTCCAGCTCCCCTGAATCCATTTGCCCAGGCAAGGTCTGCCATGTGAGTCACAACAGAATTCCAATCATTCGGCGTTGGGGGATCTTCTCCCATCGGCTGAGGGCCTCCAGAGCCCATAGGGCCAGACGGAGAATCGATGAATACAGGGTCCAGCTTTATGCCCTTCTCCTTCGCCGCTCTTTCTATCATCTCGTTCTGGTCCCTCGGTTGGAGATTGAGCGGGACTTCTCCTCCCACCACTTCCTCTGGGGCATCCATCACATCAGGGGTGAAGACCTCCTGCCTTCCTATCAATAGAACGTCATCAATGGCGGCCAGCTCGGCAAGAGCGTAGGCGGGAACCTCAAGTACGATCGGTGTGGGTACCGACTTTATCGTCTGTTTCTCACCGACTAACCCCCGATACTCATACTTCTCGAGAGCTCTGGCAACTGCGGAAACGTCTGAGACTATGAGTACAACTTCCACCATCTCTTTGTATCCGCTCTTTGCCAGGTCCCGAAGGGCAGGATCGATTTTCTCCAACCCCAGAACCTCGCTAAGCTGAGGAAGCGAAGGCTCCTCCATTGGAAGGAACTCTTCACCCTGTTCAACTGGCTCCTCATATCCCTCACCACCCGAAGACGAGACAGGTGTGGGGGTGACGAGAAGCGATAGGGCAAACAACCCTACAATGATTCCACTAATCCACCTAACACACTTTTTGGACATTCCTGTTCCTCCTATCGAAATAGAAACTCAAAGACGTGAGAGGCATAGGATAGCGATTATAAATTTTTTTCCACGTTTCAAGCCGATTCAGTATTTCCTTTTGAGGGCACGCCGATCTCACTCGACCCTCCGTATCTCCTTCCCCTGGCTGCGGTTCAGAATGAGGGATAGAATCTCCAGAGAGAGATGTGCGTTCCAGATTCTGTTCCTGAGTCGAAGGGAGAACTCTCTCTCCCTTTCTAGAACAATGAAGTTGAACCCGTACTCGACGTCCATCAGGACCGTGGGCTCCGCAGGAGCGATGTCGAAATCCCCGCCTTCACCCCGAAGCGCCTTCTCGATGTCAGTCAGTGTCAACTGTCCCGAGGCAACGTGCTCCATGACCCCCGCGACCTTGCGGACCATTCCTCTCAGAAAGCTCTCACCCCAGATGTCCAGAATCGTGAAGCTCCGATTCTCACTCACTTCGATCTTGTCGATTGTCCGAACGGATGATCTCTCATCTCGATATGCAAACAGGGCGAAGTCATGTTGACCGATGAACGGACAGGATGCCTTCCTCAGGCCCTCCGGGCTCACGCGAGGAGGGAAGTAGTATCTGTACCATCTCCGGACCGCATGTCTGGGGTTGAAGTCCTCTGACACTGTGGCGTAACCCCAGACCCATATGTCTCGAATCTTGGAGTTCAGAGCTCTGGGAAGCTCGTCCAGCCTGAACTCCGTGTTAAGGGCGAGCACGTTCCCGATTGCGCTTACACCAGAATCTGTTCTGCTGCCACTCCTGAACAAAGAATCCTCGGTGGAGTCCATTGCACCGAGAGAAATGAGAGCTCTCAACAATTCACCCTCCACGGTCCTTACGTCTGGCTGTCTCTGGTATCCGTGGAAGCACGTTCCATCGTAGGCGAACTTGATGGCCGCTCGCATCACAACAATATTAGTCGGTTAGTATATACCGATAATCATGCCGGATTTTGAGGTTGTTCTCGTAGAGCCGAAGATCCCGGGTAACATCGGAGCCGTGGCCCGCGCGATGAAGAACTTCGGGATGGAGAAACTCGTTCTTGTCAATCCATGTGAGATCGGAGAGGAAGCAGTCAAGCGGGCGAAGTGGGGGAAGGACGTGTTGGACTCCGCCACGGTTGTCGACTCTCTCGACAAGGCGCTTTCCTCAGTGGATTTCATCATCGGATCATCATCCGTTGACACTGAAAGCGAGAAGAAGTTCGCCAGGATTTCCGTGAGTCCCAGGGAATCGGTCGATAAGGTCGTGGACCTCGATGGTCAGGTTGCACTCCTGTTCGGGAGGGAGGACTACGGGCTCTTGAAGGAGGAGATTGCCGAGTGCGATCTTCTCGTCAGAATCCCCTCTAATGAGGAATACCCAGTACTGAACATCTCACATGCGGTGGCGATAATTCTCTATGAGGTCTTCCGCTCAAAGGCAACGATGAAGCAAACGAGTGAGGCATCGGGGAGGGAGAAAGAGCTGCTTCACAGCCGCTTCAGGCAACTACTGGATGAGATCAAGTACCCGGAACACAAGAAGAAAAGGACTTCGATCATGTTCAGAAGAATGATGGGGAGGGCCGTCCCCTCGAAATGGGAATATCATGCCCTTATGGGCGTCTTTACCCGAACGCTGAAGAATCTGAAATGATCAGCACTTGATTCCTAATGCGAGGTCCGTCTTCTCGATGCTCTTCATCCTGTCACTTTCGATTTCCGTCATGGCTCGGATCGCATCGATGTTCTCTGGGACGACATCGGATTCCTGATGAATCGCCTGGTAGTAATAGAGCGAGTCGCCCACGACGTGAGTGCCGTCTCTCCACACTGCTATCTCATAGAGGTCCGTCCTGTTCCTGCACATGTCCCTCGCCATCTCCATTATCTGAGCGGTGGACCTGATCCCCTCCTCTCCCTCGACGAGAAGGATCCTTGGCGACTCCTCCCACAGACCAATGACGTCCTCCCTGCTAACCTCCTTGTTGAGCCGGACCATCAGGGAATGAAGATGCATTATCGTCGTGGGAACCTTCATGGCGGTGGTCTGGATGTTCAGGTAAGGCATGACAGTCTGAACGTCGGGACCGTGATGGGAGGGGACCTTGAGAACAGGCTCTATCGCATTGATCGGGCCCCTCTTCGTGTCCCACGGGTCCGCTCCTCGCCTGACCATCACAGCCATGACATACTCGACCCCGAACTCCTCGTGGAGGGGAAACAGCGTTCTTATCAGACCAGTGCTGTTGCACGAAACCACCCTGGCGAAGTCAGACCCAATCGCCTCATCGAAATTTGCCAGGGCGTTGAAGGAGAGATCGGTCAGCTCGTGCTTCTCGCCCCCTTGCCAGATGGCCTTGACGCCTGCCCTCTGGTAGATTTCCTTGTAGCCGCTTCCCTTGGGAGTTCCGTCAACGACTATGTCCGCCTCCTGCAGGAGGTCGTCGAGCGTTCCCCGGACCTCGATTCCCTTTTCCTTGAACCTTCCGATGAACTCCTCGGATGCGGCGTAGAACGGAAAACCCCTCAATACCGCCATCTTCGCTTCGTAGGTCGGCCTTGTCTTTGTGACCCCGATTACTTCCATGTCATCCTGCGCAGTGACCGCATCTGCGATTCTCTTGCCTATCGTTCCATAACCATTGACTGCGACTTTGACACCCATGCGACCCCCGCTCAGCTAATCGCCAAAATCATATAAAGGTTTGTTCAGAGCGGGAAATAGAGGTCTCTTTGAATCCGTGGAATCATCGCCATCAGCACAGCGGACTCGGAGAGGTTTGAGCGGGTTATCAGATCACCGGAGATGTATCCGATGGCACCCTTGCTCTCTTCGATCTCGGCTCCATCGATGTCCGCCAAAGCCTCTGCCAGCTCACCGCCCGCCTTGACCCTCTCCATGATCTTGGCGGGGAGCATGAACCCCGCGCTATGTCCTATCGTGACCTTCTCGAGCTTGTCAATGACCGCGCAGAATTGAACGCAGAGGTGTATTCCGAGCTCCTCATTCCAAACCACTCCAGACTCGATCCCAATACCGAAGTCCGCCTCTCCGAGACTCGCGTTGGCGCGGTTCACAGCACCCTGGATCGCCTCTTCGTTCATAGGCTGCCTGGGGACATCGGAGGGCACGGAAACTCCGTGAATCTCCACCCTGCCGAATAGTTTGAGGAATACGTCCCTGACTGCCCATATCTTCGTCTTGTTCCTTGAGCCAACGTTGACAATCAATTGGCGGACCATTTTCCCGCTCTCGTCTATCTCCTCGAGCCTTATTCTCCGGGAGGAAATCGGAACACAGTCCTCAGCTAGCACCATGTCCACATCAACGATCCTAGGCGGGTTCAAACCCGCTCTCACCCTCTCTTCGTTGAGTTCCTCCGCAGCCGTCCTCGTTTCCCTGGAAACCACGATCGCATCAATCGGTTCGCTCCTCGCAGGGCCGAATCTATCTTCGATCTGCACTATTACGAACTCCGAATGCCCGCTTGCCGCGAGGTAATTGCTCAGCGCAGCCTTCCTCGCTTCATACGGAGAAACGGAATAGCTCCTTTCCGATTGGGCCATCTCATCTGAGGTGAGGCCGATGAGTACCTCGTCCCCGATTTCGAAGGCCTTTGCCAGAAGAGCCTTGTGCCCTTTGTGGATTCCGTCGAACGTTCCGCCCACACATACCTTCAGCTCGGCCACCCCAAACTGAGAACGAGGACAAGAATGACGATGATGATGCTGCTGACGTACAACAATAGCAGCTGATTCTTCTTCCTCCTCAGTAATCTCCTATGCTCATCCTCACAGTCCTTTGAGCAGAAGACATCCTTCGCGTGGATTGCCCGTCCGCAATCTCGGCAGTGTTTGTGCTGGACCAGTCTTTCGACCATTACCCGCTCAATCATCACTCTGTATTAAATAATTGGCTTTGGTCTCAGTCTTCACGGGCCAGCCTCGCTTCTAACAATAAAGATTTGCGAAAAGATTAAATACGGTATGTGATATGGCAACGAAACCAGTCAGGTTTCTCATGTCGGAGAGTAGATGAGACGTTTGGGAATTGTGATGGACATCTCTTATCGAGGAACTCTGGTCATACGTGCCGAAGCCGCTCCCAGAAAGGGAGATAAGGTCTTCACCAGTGAAGGACTGCATATCGGCCGGGTCGAGAAGGTCTTTGGCCCAGTCTCCCACCCGTACGTTTCTGTGAAACCGACGTCGAGAAAGCAGAAACTGATGCGCATGATAGGTAAAGAGCTCTATACCGAGTAACGGAGGCGATACATTGCCTAAGAAGAAAAAGAAGGTCGAGACAACGGCGGAGGTCACAAGGTGTCCTGAGTGTGGGTGTTCTCACCTCACGAGAGACTATGAAAGGGGAGAACTCGTTTGTGAGGAATGTGGTCTTGTTCTTGACGACCAGATGATTGATCAAGGGCCTGAATGGCGGGCGTTCAACGTTGAACAAGGCGAGAAGCGGGCAAGGACAGGCGCCCCCATGACATACACGATGCACGACAAGGGCCTCTCAACGACGATCGGATGGAAGAACAAGGACTCCTACGGAAAGAGCATCCCCACGAGGAACCGAGCCCAGCTCTACAGGTTGAGGAAGTGGCAGCGGAGGATTCGCGTTTCCAATGCCACCGAGAGGAATCTTGCCTTCGCTTTGAGCGAGCTGGACCGCATGGCAAGCGGCATGGGCCTTCCCAGGAACGTCCGGGAGACCGCCGCGATGATATATCGTAAAGCGGTGACCAAGAACCTCATTCGTGGGAGGAGCATAGAGGGCGTTGTGGCTGCCTCTCTCTACGCGGCCTGCAGACAGTGCAACGTTCCCAGAACTCTGGACGAAATCGCTGGGTCTTCTCGAGTCGGAAGGAAAGAGATTGGAAGGACCTACCGATTTATGACGCGTCAGCTCAAGCTCAAGCTCATGCCCACGAGACCTGAGGACTATGTATCGAGATTCTGCAGCGAGCTGAGGCTTAGTGGAGAGGTCCAATCAAAGGCCGTCGAGATATTGAAGGACGCGGCGGACAAGGAGC
>JBHIBK010000040.1:0-10684 GCA_046759065.1 Thermoplasmata archaeon
GTTGTACGTCCAAGCCACACCGCTCGATTCGTATTTCCTTATGAGGGGGACGACACCCTCGGGAGCCACGTCCCTCATGGGGGTCGAGCCGAACTTCGCCTGCGAGATGGTGTAGTTCTGGCAGAAGAGGCACTTGAGGTTGCATCCGACGGTCCCGAAGGAGAGAACGTGCGTTCCAGGATGGAAGTGGAAGAGGGGCTTCTTCTCTATCGGGTCGTTGGCGACCGAGGAGGCCTTGCCGTAGATGAGAGTGTACAGCTTCCCCCCCTGGTTCTCCCTGACCCCGCAGAGTCCTCTCTTGCCACTGCTTATCTTGCACGACACCGGGCAGAGGAGACACTGGACCTTCGAGTCCTCCAGCGACCTCCAAAACCGGGCTTCTCCCACGTCATCGTGAGACCTATGGAGCAAGCCTCCATGCTGGATGCCCATCACCAGCCAATAGTACGGAAAGTCAATATTTAAATGATTGCAGATTTGCTGGCGAGAGATGCTCCCATCCCCTGTTCGGGAGGGGACGCTCCTTCCCGCTCTTGATCAAGATGTTATCCTGGGATTCGATGACCTCGCCAATTCTCCAGAGCCGTGAACCGGCCCGCTCGAGCGCCCGTTTCGCATCATCGAGGCGGTCCACCTTGACCGTGAAGACGAGCTCATAGTCCCCGCCAAAGAAGAGGACGAGGTCCTCTTGCGGGATGTCGCTGAACGAGGACAGCTCCTGCGGTTTGGGAACGTCCTCGAATGAGATCCTGAAGTGCGACCCGCCCAGTTCGGTCATCTGGTGAAGAGATGAAGCGAGACCGTCGGATATGTCCATGCACGCCGTCACGCTCCCAGAAGAGGAGAGAGCCATCCCTTCCTCGACCCTCGGGCGGGGCATGAGGAGCGCGGAAACGGCGTCATCGAGTTCCAGACCTCTCTTCAGCGCGAAGTAGCCGCAGGCGGCACGGCCGAGAGGACCGGTCACGCAGACATGATCGCCAACCTGAGAGCCCTTTCTCAGAAGAATCCGGTCCTTCGGAACAGTACCGATCGCAGTGCCGGACAGGGTGAACTCCTCGCTCTCCTTCGTGTCTCCTCCGAGTATCCCTGTCCCGTGTTCCGAGCAGCACTCCTCCATCCCCAGAACGCACTGCTTCAGATCTTCGTACTCCATCTCTCTGGGCAGCCCCAGTGCCACAAGGAAACCAAGGGGTTTTCCGCCCATCGCGGCGATGTCGCTGAGGTTGATGGCTGCCGCGTACCACCCCGCCTGGAAAGGAGTCATGGCCTCGGGGATGTGAGTCTTGCTGAGCATCAGGTCCGTTGTGATCAGGAGATAGGAATCGCCCACGGGGATCGCGGCGGTGTCGTCACCGAGTCCTATGCCCCGCTCAGGTGCGCCAAGAAGAGCCTTGATGCGCCTGATGATCTCTCTCTCGCCCAGGTCCTCCAGCTTGGCGGGCATCGCTTGACTAACGGCTCGCTACGATAAAAAGCTGTCCGATGTTCCTCGGCGAAGCGGGGTTCGCCACCCACAAAATTTTAAGTGTGTGAGCGGTATCCAAAGATGAAGCGGGCATAGTGTAGTCTGGTTATCACTTGAGCTTGCCAAGCTCATAACTCGGGTTCAAATCCCGGTGCCCGCATTTCTCATACATGCGGTCATCGTCTTACTTGGTTTTCCTTCGCTTCCTCATTGAGGCCATCACATAGCCTCCCAATATCGAGAAAGCGAATATGGCGATCAGAGCAACTGACGTGAACAGTGTGTTATCCGGGGTTTTGTCCTCGTCTGAGACTGCTCTGTCCAACACGAACATATCGAACTCCCTCAAGTCGCTTACGTGTCCGTTCTTTCGTGCGTTGACCTGGATCTGGAATTGGGTGTCATTCTGCACTGCCGGGACGACGAAGTCCAACCTGTATCTCCCATCTCCTGCTACCGGGAGAATCTCGAATAGGAGCGTTTCCGGCTCTGCAGTAACGTCGAATGTGGCATTCGTGACAGGCATTCGATTCTCATCCGTGACCTCGATGACATAGGAAATGCTTGTCTCCTCAAGAGTAATGTCTCCTGTGAGCGGAATCAGAGTCATGTGGAGGAACTTCGACCCAGGGGGGAGAACGTGGATGATAGAGTAGTCCAAGAAATCCGCCACGTAACCTTGCTTCTCCAGTCCCTGTATGACGACTAATAGTCTTGCTGTGGAGTTGTCTTGCACTGTTGGTGCTTCAAAGGTGGTAGAGAATCTGCCATTCACATCCGTTGACCCTACTCGTGGGTTGAGATGACCGAGTGTCGCATTGAGGGTGACATTTACGCCTTCCACCGGACCCTCCTCACCGTCTCTCACGGAAACGGTGACTGTTGTCAGGCTCCCAGAGAGAACGTGACTGGGAGTGGCAATTGATCCTCTCAGTCCGATCGAAGGCAGAGGTGGAGGTGGTGGAGGTCCCACAATCTGCACCGTTGTTTCGTTCGACAGTCCGTATCCTAGCCCGAATCTTCTGAGCTTGACTTCTATCCTATAGCTGGTTGAGTACAAAGGATCGTAGATGACGAACCATTTGTCCCCAATCTTCTCCTCTCTGGGTTCGGTCTGGTTCCATACGAAGTGTCCGAGGGATCTCTCCTCAAAGGGGTTGAGATGGACATTCATGATCATGGTGAGGCAGATGAAGCCGGGCTTGTATGCAAGGTCACCAGTATCGTTGTAGAAGAAGATGTCCCAGAAACAGGAGTCTGGGAATCCATAGTCGTAGTGGTTTCCTGTGGGATTGACTAACGTGACGTTGACAAGGACAGTCTCTCCAAGGTAGTATTCGCTCTTGTCAGTTTCGACGACAAGGTAAGGAGAATCACCGTTATCAGGAGGGGCCTCTGCCGTGGACGCCGTCAACGAAGATATGACTAGGAAGCAGATGACGGTACATGATGCTCCAATGGCCGTTTTCAGTGAGTTTTCCTCCCTGTACTACAACTCTAGATTTCGCATATAAATATCTTTCGAGGTTGGGGAGCATAACCCCGCCTACTTGGCCATCCTGACCGGAGACTGGGTCTCGAGCCACCTTACTTTGTGAATCTAGAGCGAAAGAACACTCAGTAGATGGAACACTATCCCGCCGACCAAAATGGCAAAGCTCAGCTCGAAAAACGTGATTATCGCGGCTTTCCTTCTTCCGATCTCCCTGACCATCGTCGCTATCGTCGCAACGCAAGGGATGTAGAGCATCACGATTACTGTGAATACGACCATCTGAACGGGACTGAGGACAGTTGCCAGGTTCGTCGCTCCGACTACGGCGACCAGCATTATGAGAGTCAGCTCCTTTCGCAGGATCCCGAATATGAGCACGACTCCCACGACGGAGGGAAGACCGAGCCATGCGACAGTCACTGGGCTCATCGCATTATTGATGGCGTCGAACAATCCAGCGGCGAATGTGATCTGGATGACCACCGAGACGACGATGAGATACGGGAAGGCGACCACGATGAAGTCCTTGAGCCTGCTCCACGTCTGAAGGAGGACGGTCTTGGCCGAGGGCCATCTGTAGGGAGGGACCTCCATGATGAGTCCCATCGGCTCACCGGGCAACGCCTTGAACGCGAGCCTTCCCAGCAGGATTATGATGATGAAGTTGAAGATGTAGATTCCGAGGGCCTGGAGCACTCCCAGATATGTCCCAACGACGCCGAGAATGACGACCGTCGTGGCTGCACAGGGGACCAATGTGATTACAAAGACGGAAATCAGCCTTTCCCGCTCGGTCTCCATGATCCTGCACCCCATGCAGGCGGGAACGTTGCATCCGAAGCCGAGGATGAGCGGTATGAACGCCTTGCCGTGCAGCCCGATCTTGTGCATGAGCCGGTCCATCAGGAAGGCCACGCGAGGCAGGTACCCGGAACCCTCCAGGAATGCGAGGATGAGGAAGAACGGGATCAGATACGGCAGAGCGATGGAAACGCCCGCCAAGATCCCCTCGACGAAGCCCTTCCACATGAACTCCGTTGTCGGATTCCTCTCGAACGCATCATAGAAGGCGCTCTCGACTTCCGCGAAAGCATCGATGAGAGCTCCTGACAGCAAGTCTCCCACGATGAATATGAGCAGGAAGATTCCGAGAAGGACAAGCCCCATTATGACGTAGCCCGTCAGCCTGTTCATGGTGAGGGCGTCTATCCTCTCGGTGAGCGTGGGACCAGCTTCTTTCGCGGGCCTGGCCACCTTTCCGAAAATGTCACCTGCGATTCGGTATCTCTCACCCGCGATGACGCTCTGAGCCTCGTCCCCGAACCTGCCCTCGATCTCCTCGGAGAGGATGTTCACGGCAACGACCGTGCTCTCATCCAGCCTCTCCATGTCCGAGAGAATCCTGTCATCGCCCTCGAGCATCTTTATCGATGTCCATCTGGGCGGGAACCCTGTGTCGTGCTTGGAGACGACGGACTGAAGCTTTCCTATCCTGCTCTCCAGCTCCGACGAATACTCCGGAATCCTCGGTCTCGAAGCCCCTTCCTCGACCACTTCGACGGACTGAGTGAGGAGGTCGTGTATGCCCTCTCCCCTGGTCGCCACGGTGGGGATGACAGGAACGCCGAGCTCCTGCTCGAGAGCATCGATGTCTATCTCCCAGCCCTTCTTCTTGACGAGGTCCATCTGGTTGAGGGCGACTATGAGGGGAGCCTCGAGCTCCATGAGCTGCAGTGTGAGAAAGAGATTCCTCTCGAGGGAGGTGGCGTCCACGACGTTGATCACGACATCGGGCCTCTCGAGGGCGATGTAGTCCCTCGACACGATTTCCTCGATGGAGAACGAGGACAGCGAGTATATCCCCGGGAGGTCGATCACCGCGATCTCGTAGTCCTCGAAGTGCAGCTTCCCCTCTGCCTTCGCAACGGTCTTCCCGGGCCAGTTCCCGACCTTCTGGTGGAGGCCCGTCAGCTCGTTGAAGAGAACGCTCTTGCCTACGTTGGCATTTCCCGCCAGGGCGATCCTAAAGGTCTTCAAGGCCTCAGCCCGCTTGGACGAATATCTTCTGGGCAACTCCCCACCCGATTGCTATGTTGTAGCCCTTCAGGTCGAGTTGCATCGGCCCACGGCGCGACTTCCTCAATACCCGCACCATCGTATCCTTCGTGAATCCCATCTCGCAGAGCCTGCGAGTGAGCGCCTTGCCCGCGCGAATGAAGGCGACCTTGCTCTTCGAGCCCTCTGGGAGGGATGCGAGTGGAACGAGGTCCGCTCCTTTCCTCGGCCTCTTCTTGGCCTCCTCCATGCACTCCACGCACGTGAAGACGTCCTTCTCGCACGGAGGGATGGGTGAACCGTCATCTGGACATTCCGCGGGATGCCTCAGATGCCTGCAGATGGCGTCCTCGGTCTCGGGGGAAATCGCGTGCTCCAGCCTGCAGGCCTCCTCGTGGACCTTGTCCTTTCTGATCTTGAGAACATCGTGAAGGAACCTCTCTAGGAGCCTGTGCCGCCTGGCGAGCCTTCTTCCCTCCATCATCCCCTTCCTCGTCAGGGTGGCGCCCTTGTACGGCTCGTGTTTGACGTATCCTCTCTTCGCCAGCCTCTGCAGCATCTCTGTGACGCTCGCGGGCGCCAGGCCGAGCCCCTTGGATAT
Organism: Thermoplasmata archaeon; assembly: GCA_046759065.1. Classification (GTDB taxonomy): domain Archaea; phylum Thermoplasmatota; class Thermoplasmata; order RBG-16-68-12; family JAGMCJ01; genus JAGMCJ01. The sequence goes on from JBHIBK010000040.1 coordinate 5,620, forward strand.
CTGCGTTGTCTTCGCTGGCTCGCCGTTCTTCGTGAGCTTGTAGAGGAGTTCCAGGTACTCGTCCGCCTGCTCGGTTCTCATCACATATACATGGCACGCCCTGGTTAATTAGTTTTCGTAAGTCCTAAATCCCAATGGGGTATCAAAATTCTCATCAGGGATTCTCAGGTCGTCACACTTTAAATACAGGGGAGCGGAATCGGTTTGCGTGATTATCATGAGGAGACTCATCGCTCTCTTTGCCATTCTGGCATTGGTTTCCCTGGCTGGGACTGCGTCTGCAGAGGACACGGACCTGGACGGCCTTCCCGACCATTGGGAGACGGAGCATTTCGGACACCTCGAAGAAGGTCCCCACGATGACTACGATGGAGACGGGTGGACAAACGTAGAGGAATACGCCGCCAGTACCAGCCCAGCCAATCCGCTGGACAATCCCGGCCTCAATCTAGGTGAGAATGTGGTCGGATCCGTGTTCGACCTCTTACTGATGGCTCTCATAATCGCCGCCGTGGTCGTAATCGTCATAATTGCGGTCGTTGTATGGGCTCTTACCGGCAAGAAATCGAAACCGCCCCAGTATCCTCCTGGACAATACCCGCCGCCGGGTCAGCAACCGCCGCCCGGGCAGTACCCACCGCCAGGACAGCAGCCTCCGCCTGGTCAGCAACCGCCGCCGCAACCGCCACCTGGGCAGTAGCCTCACTTCTTCTTCATTTCCAGCCCGGCCATGACGAAGTTGGAGATCAGGTTCTCAAGCTGGATCCGTTCATTGCTGCCCTCAATCATGCGGAACTCGACCTCTCCTATCTTGTCAATGAGCTTCACCCTCACGTCATCGGGGACCGCCAGCTCGAAAAGGGTCCTGTGTATCTGCTTGATGAGGTCCTCGCCCGAGAGCCCGTATTCTATGAGAAGGTCGTCCAGCACGGACCGCGCGGCCATGAAATCGCCCTCCAGCGACGTCTCCAGAAGCTCCTTCACGTCCTTCGGGCGGGCCGTTGCAGCCGCCTTGTAGAGCGTGTCCTCGTCCACGGTGGTGTTGATGGATGCGGCGACCTGCAGGGCGTTGGTCGCTTTCCTCATGTCGCCCTGGGCGATGTAGACTAGGGCCTCCATTCCTTTCTCGGTGATCTTGATGTTCTCGATCTTGGCGATCCTGCTCAGGTACTCCTCCACCGCCTCCTTCTTCAGCGGCCTGAACCGGAAGACCGCGCATCGCGATTGGATGGGCTCGATTATCTTCGAGGAGTAGTTCACAGAGAGGATGAACCTGCACGTCCCCGTGTACTTCTCCATCGTTCTGCGGAGAGCCGCCTGCGCATCCGCCGTCAGGGCGTCCGCCTCGTCCAGGAAGATAATCTTGAACCCGCCCTCGCCAATGGGCGCCATCCTGGCGAAGCCCTTTATCTTCTTCCGCACGACGTCGATGCCCCTCTCGTCCGAGGCATTGAGCTCTGTGAAGTTGAGCTGCCAGTCGTCGCCGAAGAGCTGGTGGGTGAGCGCAATCGCGCACGTCGTCTTGCCCGTTCCGGCGGGACCGGCGAAAAGAAGGTGGGGAAGATTCTTCGTCTTCACGTAGGCCTTCAGTCTCTCGACGACCTCCACCTGTCCAACAACCTCATCGAGGCTCTTGGGCCTATGCTTCTCAACCCAGACCTCTTTCATCTCTCCCCCTTCCTATCCGAATTGCCCCGATGATAAAAAACCTTTGCCTAAGTGAAATTCCAGGTCCAGCGGCATCCTGAGCGGGCACGTCGTCAAACGCTAAATATCTGACCCCGCATCCTCGTCCCATGCTCTGCTCCAGGTGCGGCAAGGAGGCGATAACTCTCATTCGTTACAACGGACAGCACCTGTGCGAAGAGCACTTCCTCGCGTTCTTCGAGAAGCGTGTGAAGGCCGAGGTCTCGAGGCAAGCCAGGCTGAAGGGCGGGGCGAAGATCGCCGTCGGTCTTTCTGGCGGGAAGGACAGCATCGTCGCCACGCTGCTTCTTCACGAGATTTTCGCACCGAGGCGGGACTTCGAGATGCATGCGATAACGGTGGACGAGGGCATCCAGAGGTACAGGCCAAAGGCCCTGGAGCTTGGGCGGGAGTTCTGCGCGAAGCAGGGAGTTCCTCATCACGTCATCCGGTTCGAGGACGTCTTCGGTCTTGCGATGGACGAGATCATCAAGCGGGACCGAGATACGATTCCGTGCGCCTACTGCGGCGTCCTCAGGAGGTACTGCCTCAACGTGAAGGCGAAGGGGATCGGGGCGACCGTTCTCGCCACAGGACTGAACCTCGATGACACCAGCCAGTCGATTCTCATGAACCTCGCTCGGGGGGATGTCGAGCGCCTCGCAAGACTGGGTCCGCACACGAACGTTCAGCCGGGACTGGTTCCGAGGATACAGCCGCTCAGGATGGCTCCCGAGAAGGAAACGTACATGTATGCCCTGCTCCGGGGGATTGAGGTCTACGACGCGGAATGCCCGTACTCCACGAGAGCGCAGCGGGGGCGGTTCAGGGAGGTGATCGACATGCTCGAGAGCGAGTCCCCCGGGACGAGGCACTCCATCCTGAAGGCCCACGACACTCTGGCACCGCTTCTCCTTCAGAAGTACCCGCCGATCGAGCTCAACGAGTGCAAGGCGTGCGGTGAACCCACCGGCAGGGAAACGTGCCGGGCCTGCGAGATGGTCGCGAAGCTCAGGTCAGCGGTGTCCTCTTCCCCCTGAGGTCCATCGTCTCATCTCTCGCGGGACCCAGGCCGATCATCTCGATCGGGATGTCCAGCGATTTGCGCACGTATTCGAGATAGGTCTTCATCTCCTTCGGGAGCGCCCCATGGCCCTTCTTGCAGATCTCGCTCCACTCTTCCTGCGACTTGTCCTCCCATCCTTTGAACTCCTTGAGGATGGGCCTGCACCTGGCGAGGATTCTCATGTTCGCCGGGAACTCGGTTATCCGCTTGCCGTCGTACTTGTACTCCCTGCAGATCTTGACCTTCTTGAGCCCGCTCAGCACGTCCGCCTTGGTAACCACGATGCTGTCCAGCGCGTTCACCCGCTTGGAGAACTTGACCATGACGAGGTCGAGCCAGCCGCACCTCCTCGGCCTGCCGGTCGTGGTGCCGAACTCCTTCCCCCGCCTCTGGATGTACCGCCCCGTCCTGTTCTTGAGCTCCGCGGGAAATGGTCCCGTTCCCACTCGACTCGTGTATGCCTTGACGACGCCGACGACCCTGTCTATGCGGGATGGTCCAACGCCCGCCCCAGTGCATGCCCCGCCGACCACCGTGTTCGATGACGTACCGTACGGATATATGCCGTGGTCTATGCCCAGATGCGTCCCCGGCGCGCCCTCGAAGAGGACGTTCGTGCCCTCGTCCCGCGCCTTGTGGATGAGAAGCGATGCGTCGATGACGCTGTCCTTCAGCTTCTTCGCGTAGTTTGAGTACTCTCTCTGGATCTTCTTCCTGTTGATTCGTTTCTTCCCGCCGTAGGCGGCTATGATCTTCCGCTTCATGGGAATGAACAGGTCCAGCTTCTCGTTGAAGACCCGCGTGTCGATGAGGTCTGCCATGCGTATGCCCGTTCGCGCGATCTTGTCCGTGTAGCAGGGCCCTATCCCCCTCATCGTCGTGCCCGCCTTCAGCTTGCCCTTGAGCTCCTCCTCCAAGCCGTCGATGATCTTGTGCCATGGCATTATCACGTGCGCGCGCTCGGCTATCAGCAGCTTTCCGGTCCTCTTCCTCCTCCTCTTCAGCTCATCCAGCTCCTTGAGGAGTATCTCGGGGTCGACGACGACGCCGTTGCCTATCATGCACGTCTTTCCGGGCCTGAGCATCCCGCTCGGTATCAGGTGGAACGCGAACCTGTCCTCGCCGATTATGACCGTGTGCCCAGCGTTCGTGCCGCCCTGGAAGCGCACGATCACGTCGGCGTTGGCCGCGTAGAAATCGGTTATCTTCCCCTTGCCCTCGTCCCCCCACTGGGTCCCAACGATAGCTGTTGACGGCATTATTTCACAAAAGAAAAGCGGACTCGGTAATAAAGAATGTGGTTCAGGATTTGACCTTCTCCTGCTGCTCGTACATCTCGATGATTTCCTTCACCGTCGTCGCATCCTCGGGCCCCTTGTCCTCCCGCCAACGACCCGTGAAACGCGGGAATCGTATCGCGAGGCCTGCGCCCTCCTTCTTCACGCCCCAAGCGGCGGTGTGAATGGGGCTCTTCGTTATTTCCGCACCAAGCACCTCGAGGACGACCTCTGGGCGGAACCAGTAATCTGCCTCCATGTCCGAGTCCACCTTGCTGTCTTTGGCGGGAATCTTCTTTTCCGCGAGCTTGTCGGGAATCGCCGCCAAGGTTTCGTCGTCGAACCCCGTCCCAAGTTTGCAGACAGTTCTGTACATTCCATCTTCCTTGTCATACACCGCCATCAGGAGCGCGCCGTATGTTCCCGCTCGTCTCCCTCTTCCGGCGAAGGCGCCCACGATGACGAGGTCGACTGTGTCTTTAATTCCTTCCTCGTATTCCTTCTTGAACTTGATCCAGTTCCAGCCTCGTGTTCCCGCCACATAGGGGGAGTCCAGCGCTTTGGCGATGAGCCCTTCGCAACCGATGTCCAAGGCTTCGTGAAGGAAGTCCTCTGCCTCCTCCTCCTTTCCCGTCACAAGAGTTGTGGACAGCTTGACGTCCTCGCGTTCCTCGATCGACTTCTTCAGCTTCTCCCTTCTGTCCATCAGGCCCTCGTCCAGAAGCTCCCTCCCATCATGGAAGAGGCAGTCGAAGAGGAAGAAGCGCACCGGGTACTCCTCTCTCGCCTTGTCCAGCTCGTGGACCCTTCCTCGCCTGTGGGAGACCTCCTGGAAGGGCAGGAACTCGCCCGTGTCCAGGTTCACAGGTACAGCCTCGCCCTCGACTATCCCTTCCTTCCCGAGGAAGCTCTCACGCAGCGCCGACTCTATGTCGGGGAACTGCTTCGTCACATCCTCCAGCCGCCTGGAGAAGAGCTTGATCTCCTCCTCGCTGATATGCGCCTGAATCCTCAGCCCGTCGTACTTGTACTCGAA
>JBHIBK010000041.1:0-10563 GCA_046759065.1 Thermoplasmata archaeon
ACAGAGTCATAACGGAGCTCTTTCCAAAAAACCGGCAGCTCCTAAGCTGGATCGAGCTGGCAGAGAAGCATCTTCCTTGGGAGGGACTACCCGCCAGAGTCTGCTGGTTGGGCTACGGTGAGAGGGCGAAGTTCGGGAAGCGGATCAACAAGATGGTGAGAGAGGGCGACTTGTCAGGGCCCATCGTCATCACGAGAGACCATCTCGACTGCGGCTCGGTGGCCTCTCCGAACAGAGAGACGGAGGGGATGAGAGATGGGAGCGATGCGGTCGCAGATTGGCCCCTCTTGAACGCGCTGCTGAACACGGCGGCGGGGGCCGACCTCATAGCGGTTCACAATGGTGGTGGCGTTGGAATCGGTTATTCCACCCATGCTGGCATGACCATAATCGCGGACGGCACAGAGAGCGCGGAGAGGAGAATCGAGCGGGTCCTGACCACGGACCCAGGCATGGGAATCATAAGACACGCGGATGCTGGATACGAGAAGGCAGCGGAGTTCGCAAGTCAGCACTCGATCAGGATTCCATGAAATGTACGCCCGGGTTGGAGACGAGGGCGGTCCAAAGTCTTTATTCCAGAATCACATTACGTCTTGAATGCTCAAAATGAGGGCGAAGTCCTGGCTCGAAAGGGACGGCGTTTTCCTCATCGGCGAAGGGAGAGCCAGGCTGTTAGGGTACGTGGAGGAGACAGGCTCAATATCGGAAGCAGCCAAGAGGATGGGAATGTCCTACAGACACGCTTGGGGAGTCCTCAGGGAGATCAGCGAAGCCATTGGAGAGAGTGTTGTCAGATCAAGAAGAGGCGGGAGATTGGGAGGAAGCACTATTCTCTCAGAAATCGGGAAGAAAATCCTGACCGCCTATGAGGAGGGAAACAGTTTGGTTCAGACATTCCTCGAGGGCGGGCCAAAGCATCCCAGGCTCGCTGTCGATGGCATCCTATCCCACAGAGGCAAGCTTGTCGCCGTGAGACGCAAGTATCCGCCATTCAAGGGTAAGTTGGCGCTTCCTGGAGGATTCGTGGAGTACGGAGAGAGAGTGGAAGAGGCCGTCGTCAGAGAGTTCGAGGAGGAGACGGGCGTCAAGACTAGTGTAAAGCGGATTCTCGGAGTCTACTCCGACCCTGATAGGGATCCAAGAGGTCAGGTCATAACCGTCGTTTTCATTCTCGACAAGAAAGGCGGGAAACTCAAATCTGGAAGTGATGCAGAGAGCACAGAGCTCATTGACCCAGAACAGGTAGGTGGTTTGGCATTCGATCACGCCAGAATCGTAGAGGATTACTTGAGTCTCAGAGATTGATGTGGAGCCTTCCTCCAGAATCTCATTCTCTTTGGCGTTGGGATTCCTCGCGTGTGCCGAACCACATTCGCAGAGGATAGGGAGGTTTTCTTCTGTTTTGAGACGAGCGGGAAATTGCAGCTCGGATACTCAATCCTCGTCGGGTTCAGTTCCCTCACTGTCACTGCTCTCGACCTCCTCTGGTGTCGTCCTTCTCGGGAACCGAAGGTAAAGCAGCAAGACAACCAAGAGTATCGCGAGAATCGCCACTATCCACCAGTAGTCCCAGAGCTGTCCTTCTTTTTCCAAGGATGGAACGAGCGGATCTGGATCGAGACCGTCGATGATTCCGTCCCCGTCGGTATCACTGTTATTCGGGTCCGTTCCCGCATCCTCCTCCTGTGTGTTGAGGAATCTGTCGCCATCGGGGTCATCGGCTCCACTTTCATCAAGATCTTCGAAGTTCTCTTCCTCCCAATCATCTTGCAGTCCGTCATTGTCCGAGTCCCCTTCGGGAGAGACGTGAACAATAAGGACGTCCTCATCGACGTTGCCAGCCAAGTCCACGACTGAGAGAAGGACCTCATATGTCCCGACCTCCTGGAATGTGTAAGGTGCGACTTCACCCGAAAGATTGACAACGTTCCTCGTGTCAACGAACGTCCAGGTGAATGACTGAATCCCTAGGTTGTCTGACGATGTGCTTGCGCTGAGCGCGACCTCATCGAACTGCATTGTCATGATGTCCTCGCCCGCAGCGGCGTGGGGGTCCTGGGTGTCAACCGTTACTTGGATGACGGTGGAGGCGGAATTCCCCGCCCGGTCGAATGACTCGACCGGGATGACGTTGTCCCCTTCCGAAAGACCGATAACAGACTCAAAACTGCCGTTGGATCTGGGATTGGTGCTCACGTCACCGATGAACAGGACAGCGTCGAAATCCGTTGTACCCTGGACTAGTATTGAGGGATAGCGCGTGATGGTGCCATCTGATGGTGAGGTGATCTCAAGTTCTGGTGCGACTGTGTCAAAGACGACCGTTCTTTCCTCTGAGACCTCATTTCCGGCCGAATCCCTCGCCAGAACCGAAACTATGTTCTCGCCTTCTGTCAGGCCAACAGAGGTCTGGAAGGATCCATCCGGTTGCGGAGAAACAGGAAGTCCATTCACCTCGACAACTGCTCCGGGTTCCGTCTGACCTTCAACGGAAATCGGGTCGGAATTCGTGTAGAGACCATCTTCAGGTGACAGCACAACGAGCGAGGGAGCATTCGTATCCAAGATGACCAGAAGCACTGTTCGATTCTCATTCCCCGCCTCATCCAAGGACGATACATCAATCCAATTCGCTCCCTCGAACAGCGAGATGTCAACGGAGAAATCCCCCGTTCCCGAGACCAAGGCGAGAATCCCGTTCACGGAAAGGGTGGCTCCTGGTTCCGTCGTCCCGGAGACTGTAACCGTCGGGAGAGCCACGGTCGTTCCATTCGTGGGAGAAAGAACCTGCAAAGCTGGAGGTATCGGATCGTAGTGGACACGTAGAACGATTGCGGCTGAATTCCCCGCCTGGTCCGTTGCATCCACGATGATGTCATTGTCGCCAAGAGAGAGGGAAATGCTCTCAGTGAACGTGCCATCTGGATTCACAGATCTCGGAACGCCGTCTATCCTGAGAACGCTGCCAATCTCAACCTCTCCGCTGACATCGACGGAGGCCGCGTTCGTTATTAGGCCATCATTCGGGCTTGTGACAGTGAGAAAGGGAGCGACGGTATCCAGAGTGATGTTGATGACCTCCGTCCTTTCGTTTCCAGCCGGGTCAATTGCCTTCACAGGAACGAGGTTCTGTCCCTCCATCAAGGCGATGTTTGTCGAGAATGTGCCATCGGGCTGAACGTTCAGAATCGTGCCCGAGATTTCAACCGAGGCTCCGGGCTCCGTGAGGCCCTGGAATGCCTGAGTCACCGTGTTCGTCACGGAGTTGTTGGCGGGCTGGAAGATGGTCAGTGGCGGAGGAATCGTGTCCAATGTAACGTTCCTCATCACGACCCTCTCGTTCAAAGCTAAGTCGAAAGCCTGCACTGTTATGAGATTGGGTCCCTCGACCAGGGAGACAGTCGTGTCGAAGTCCCCTGAAGGCTGTACGGTAGCGGGGGCGGATTGAACCAGGAGAGATGCATCTGGCTCTGTCTTCCCGGTAACCTGTAGCATGGGATTGTTCGTGATCATCCCCTCCTGTGGCGTGTAAACCTTCAGCAATGGCGGTATCGTGTCAACGACGAAGCTCCAGTTCGTGGCGTTCTGATTGCCCGAAAAATCGGCCAGATTGACAGAGACGCTGTGCGGACCCTCGGCCAGAAGAAACGGCATGGGCCAGTCTATCGAGCTGGTCGTCACCACGGACCAACCGGTGACATCGATTCCATCCACGGTCATCCTCAATGTAGAGATGTTTACCCCAGAACCCATATCGAGGAAGTCCACACCTATGGTGGGGCTGTTGTCCGATATCGTAGAGTTCGGTGAGGGCCTGTGATTGTAGAAGGCCGGCGACGCATCGAGGATCTCAACATGGAAAGGAATCATGATGGCATCAGGATCGTTTCGCGGGCCCAGGAAAATCGCCCCGATGTAATCTCCTTCCGATGACGGCAGAGAATAGGAGCCATTGAAGTACTCCTTCGCCCCGGAGCCGATCGGACCCGCGGGGATGTCGCTCACCGCGAGATCAGTTCCCTGAACGACCTCGAAATACCCATCAAAGAGGGACAAGCCGCCTGGAACGCTCCAACCGTGTACCATTAGCCAGTATCTTCCGTCCGCGGGGAATGTGTACAGAATCTCCTCGTGAGCCGTGTATGTAAATGAGGAGGCGACAATCTCGCCCGGGGAGTCTGGCATGCCATTGCCATTTGAGTCGAAGAAGAGGTAGAGGTCTATGTCCAGACCTTGGACCTGACTGTCAACGACACCTTTTATGTAGCCACCATCCGTGACGAAGAATTCCTGCTGCCAGCTAGAGCTTGTGGGATCTGAGGGGTTATCCTGGAAGATCTGCTGCGAGGGGTAGTCCCAAGGCTCCGAGACCCCGAATGCGGATATCGTCACCCCGGTGAAGTTCACCGTGGAATCGATGGTGAATGTCTGATTACCGTTCAATAGAGCGAAATCGGTGAGCGTTCCTAGGTCCCAGGGATACGGTGTCACCGCGAGGATACCGACATCGCCCCTGATCTTGTTCCACGGACCGCTGCCATCATTAAGGACGTTGTGAAGTATGATCTCGTTCAGGCCTCGTTCCAGGTCCATGGCAATGAGTTCATACGGATCCCCTGTCGTTGTCGAGTACTGGAACCTCCCGCCGCCGACATAGACAGAAGAGCCAGTGTTCTTCACGGTCATAGAGTACGGCCCGTACCGCTCGGGGTTGGAGTCGGAGAATTCGTCGGTCGCGTTCCCGAGAAGGAATACGTCTATGTCTGTTGGAGCGTCCTCCCAGCTGATGTTGACGAACATCTTCTCTCCCGGACTTGCGAGGAATGGGTCAACACCTTCTATGAAGTAGAACCGCCAATCGCCCGACTCATATCTCCATCGCCAGTTGAACCCGCCAATGACCCTGTCGTTCTGATAGAGATCGTCGTCTTGTGGAGTGCCGCCGAAACTGAAGCTCTTTGTGTTTGGGGCGACGTTCACGGTCACGGGAACGACCGATTCGAAGCCACCATAGCTCGCGACGATGGAGGCCTGAAACGCCCCGATCGGGAAGTCAGTGTCAATGCTTGCGGTCGCATTGAAAGTGGCGGATTCTCCAGGACCCAGGAGCACCAGACTCTGATCGAGAGAGAGCCAGTCGCAGTCTTGGTACTCATATGCAGCAATGGTGAGGTTCAGAGTGACATCGTTCTGCGTCACCCCGCTCACACGCCGTCCTATCCCCAGAATGAGACCGTCCCGTATCCTTTGTGAAGGATTCTGGATTCTGAGTTCCAGTATGTCTCCGGTTTGAGTTGCTGAGTTGATCGTTACGATCTCGGATGCTGGATTGCTCTCGATCTCACCGGAATCGATTATCCCGTTCGAGTTGACATCATCCCAGTACAGACTGTCATTATCAAAGTCCATCCAATCGTAGGCATACAGATAGAAGACATTATTGGTCCCATAGTCCCAATTCCTGTCGAAATCGAAGTAGTCCCAATTCAGCTTAACGACGAGAAGCGAGGTGGTATCTGGGATCTGATATATGCCGTTCTTATTGTCAATCAACGGAATCAACTCATCGATTGTCCACCCATTGGCACTGTCATCGGAAAGACTGCGAAAGACGGTCTGAGAATACCCGAATGTTTTCTTGAGTACCACATCATCAAGAAGGACGGTTGTTGAGTTGAGAGGGTCCACATTCCTGATGTCGAATTGGAAGGTGTCCGTCTCACCGGGATGCATCAGATTGGCAAATGCTTCGTACCGCACCCCGCCAAAGTCCCCAGCCGACCAGTGAGGCGGGGAGATATAGATGCCCTCGCGCTCGCTGGCGAGGAGGGAGGCGCGACTCGCATTCGCCAGCCCCGCGCCCTGAACAAATGGATCGTAATCGAGGTTGTCGGCGGACGCCATGAGGATGTTCTTTGCGAGTTGAGAACTCGGAAACTGTCCGTGGCCCTGATCAAAGGCATCGTAGAGCACTGCAACGATCCCCGCCGTGACCGGTGTTGCCAAACTCGTGCCTCCCCACAGGCCTATCGCATTGTCCCCATTCGGTGGGCTGCGGGAGTTCACGGGGACGCTGCCGTAAGCATACGCGCCAACCGACAAAACGTCCGGATCCACCTGCCCCAGGGCATTGGGTCCTCTGTCCGACCAAGAAATCGTGTTCCCGAAGGTTGAGAAGCTAGACTCCCACCAAAAGCTCGTCGCCGCACCCGGTGTGACAACGCCTGGGCTGGATCCCGGAGAAACGACCGTCCCGTACCCGAAACCGCCATTCCCGGATGCAACAACGAAGGTCGCATTGGGCGCGTAGAAGTTGGAGATCCAGTCAACGAGACGAGCCTCGTAGGACCAACCTTGGTTTATGACATTGGAATACCCGAAGCTGTTGCTGAGAATCTGGGCCTCGTCCCCTGTCTCGGGTATGCCGTCATATCCCTCTACGGCGAAGTAGAATCCGTCGTACATGCTCCCGCCCTGATAGACATTCCCAACTGCGACTATCTTGGCGCCACGGGCGGTACCGGAAACAAGACCACTTGAGGCGATCCCTTGCCCGGCAATCGCAGAAGCACAGAGAGTTCCGTGGGATCCCGCGGCCTCCCGAACGTCATTTATCATGAAGGCGACCAGATCACCGTTTCCTGGGATTATGTTTGAAACGCCGATGTATGTCGAGAGGATATCAGCATACGGAATCGAGGTCACGCTGTCAGCGATGAAGTAAATCATCCCTCCGGAAAGGTCTGGCTTTCCATCTCCCGTGACATCCCTGACGGAAATCTCGTCTCCCTTCGTAACGGGCTTCTCGTCAGAGAAACTACCATCGTAGTCCAGATCAACATACACCGTATCGTAGACCCATGGCGTAGTTGAGTCGACAAGAAGCACGGGGGCGTTCGTCGCATATCCCTGATAAATCCTGAGCGAGTCGTCAGGATGAAGGCCATAATGGTATGTCCCACTCGCACTTGATATCCCGCTGACGACGTACCCTGTGCCGTCAAGAACACCGTCCATGTTGCCATCAGAATCAACAGAGGAGGTGTCAGAATACCAGTTGTTGCCTGAGGGATAGCCCGCTCCGGTACTGAGATAGTTTCTCATCGATCTGGAGTCAAAAGCGATTGGCCATCCGTAATATGGAGACGAGGCATTCGTCACCCTCGCCTGAGTGCCATACAGGTCGGGATGCCCGAAGTCCACGCCCGTATCGAGCACGGCCACATTGACGCCGTCTCCGTCGAACCCGTTGTTCCAGGCCTCCACAGCTCCCTGAATCTCCACGACTCGCCGCATTTGCGGAGAGACGGGTGGCTGTCCGTTTCCCGCTTGGGAGAACCGCTCCGAAGCGGAAAACAGGTCATGTGAATCGACTGGAGTTGGAAGAACATGTTCAGAAACCCAATGAACTCCGTCCAGGGACGAGATCTTCTTGGCGAGATATGCAGGAATCTCCACGATCACATCACTAGGTCTTGCCGTCGGGCGAGACAGTGGAACTGTTTCATGATTGCCGATGAATTTCCACACGAAGTCCGGTCGATCAGTGACTATGCTGACCTCAACTACGCCAAATGGGTCCCTCTCGATCATATCACCAAGGCGGGAATCGATTCTGGATCCGGGATTAGACCCGTCAATCGTATCCACACCATGCAGATCAGGACGGCGTGTACCAGCTTTCTGAATAGTGTCGCCAATCTCCGAATATGCCGTTGCATCAGACCTTTGACTTCCTGCGGCAACGCCGAACGACGATGCGAGCATCGCACAAACAACTACTGAGACGAAAATCCTTCTAGCCCACATTATCCGACCTCCTCCTTATTCTTAGCCCAGTAGATGCTTCAGTCTATTAAAGCTTTGGTGGCAACCAGACACTAAGAAGTCAAGGACCATTTCCAGGAAGGGCTGGGTTTGAATGACCGAGCGGCGGACTGGAACTAAGGGGTTTCTGTTGGAGGAGCAATTGCCAACCGAGGGAATTGGCGGTGCTTCTCTGCAATCTTGATCTTCCCTGCGGAAGGACGTGGGACACATTAAGGGATCGGGATGTCTCCCGTGAAGCGATTCGAAAGTGGGATCATTGGGATGAGGACGCAATTCCTAGTCCGAGGAGAATGCACAGAAGAACTACTGCCACAGATGGAACGAGGCGCGTACAGAAAAAAAGGGGCCGCCCAGAGAAAATCTGAACGGCCTTGTTGTGGAGGGATGCTTGGTTCAATAATGAGCACAAGCAGTATATATCACTTTTCGAATAGCCCAGAACGATGAATGATTCGTCTCTCTCGTACGGACTTGCCAATAGATTGCATAGAGATCCGATGCGAGTTGCACAAATATCCAATTGCGTTGATGCTTCTTCAATAAAGAATTCCCCTCCTGTGTGGTTTCTCCCGCTCAAGCCAAATCATAATCACATAATCCAAAAGTACCGGTGTACGAATAAGTGAGAATTCGACTGCGAGTATGGTGTGCCAAATGAGAAGGGTCATTCTTGACACAAACGCACTATTGATGCCGTTTCAGTTTGGCTTGAACCTCGACCTTGAGCTTGAAAGACTGCTCGGATCCCATGAAGTCCTTGTGCCAAGGCCAGTACTGGAAGAACTCAGTGCTCTAGCCTCCAAGTCAGGCATTGCGAGGAAGGCCCTAAGACTGGCGAAGAAGTACACAATGATAGAATCCCAAGGAAAGGCGGATGAGGTGCTCATCGAGCTTGCGAGAAGTCGGAAGGCCATCGTTGTGTCGAACGACAGGAGTGTCATATCCTCCCTGAGGAAGGAGAGTCTGGCATACATACGGCTAAGGTCTCGTTCCCATCTGGTCCTGGAGGGGGCTCTGTAGCAATCTATTTGTTTTCCATGTGCGATAGACTGCCGTGAAGCACCATCACATCGAGGCATTGAAGGGGCTTGCTCTGGCGGGGGCCCTCAAGGGTCACGTGGACATCACGTCTTCTGCGTTGGCGAGGTTGATGGGGGTAAGCCAGCAGACCGCATCCAATCGAATACTGGAATTGATCGAGCTAGGTATGATCACTAGGGAAGTCGGGTTTAGGAGGCAAAGGGTTCGAATCACAGAGCAAGGACTGGCCGTCTTGAGGAAGGAATACACGGACTACAGAATGATATTCGAATCCTACGACAAGTTGACAATCACAGGAGAGGTGACCACGGGAAGCGGCGAGGGGAAATACTACATCCAGCAGAATGAGTACGGAAGGCAGTTCGAGAGAATCTTGGGTTCCGCCCCTTTCGAGGGTACTCTCAACATGATGGTGAAGGGTCGAGAAGCTGAGAAGCTCACACTGCTGAAGTCGATGGACGGAATGCTCGTGAAGGGCTTCCGTTCCGGCGGGAGGACCTTTGGCGATGTGAAATGCTTCCTGGCAGCAATTCACGACAAGAAATGTGCTGTAGTCGTTCCGCTGAGGTCCCATCATCGTGAAATCATGGAAGTCATATCAGCGCTCAAGCTCAGGGATGTTTTCCGTCTGAGGGACGGTGACACGGTGGCGATTGACATCGATTTGGGCTCGAAAGCTTAATGTTGGCAAGGAACCATACTGTACCATCAGAGGAGGAAGGGGGACCAAGTATGCGTTCGTTGATGGCCTGTCTCAAAATCTTCACTTTGTGTGCATTCCTGGCACTCAGTACCTGGGCGATACCTCAAGGACTGCAGTTTCCAGATGAACCGCTTCAGTCAGGCTACACGGCCTTTCCTTCCGGAGACCCCAATGACGGCAAGTTCTTGGGGATTTCCGGAACAGGCCTGACCCTTGCTGGAATACCCATCATTGCGTACATAGGGGTTGAGAAAGGCGCGGGAAGTTTCGCGGTTGGCATTTTTGATGGAGACATAGGAGGACTCTGGGACATAGGTGGAGGAAGTCCCGCCTACAAGGTCAAGTTTGAGCTTTACGCCGATCCCTTGAAGAATGGAACTAAGGACTGGCACATTGGCACCTGGTACAGTGACGACTGCGTCGACGATGATTGGTACACAAGGTCATATCCGACAACCGCGGCCGCCAGAGCCCCCAGTGGGAACTACTTCTATCGCCTATTCATAGCATGGGATGGTGTCATTCCGAGCGGGATCCTCAACAACTTCAAGATTCGCACAACCGGACAAGTCAGTGTAGATAGAGACCAGGAATTCGGCTTCAATGGAGCTCCCCAGGGTGGATTGGATCCGTGCGTCAACACCCCCGGCCTCAACACATATGACGGTGAGTGGAAGTTCTACTTCTATGTTCCTCAGGCTCTGGAGCATATCGAGTTCTGGGATGGCGATGCTGACAGGGTGGATGACACAGACGATCCGAACACATTTGGCGGAGGCGAAGGATGGAATCCAGGTGCCCCAGCAGACGGACCCAGCCCGTATGGCTCCTGCTACAACGTGAACCCGAGCATATACTACGTTGTGACCGATCCAGATGGCAACGAGGATTGGAACAGTACCTTCGACGCAGGCGATTATGACTGGGGTTACAGCGTTCAACAGACCACCGATGGGGGGTATGTCGTTACGGGTGCTGCTGGTCCT
>JBHIBK010000042.1:0-10483 GCA_046759065.1 Thermoplasmata archaeon
GAGTTCCCGCCCGGCCTACTGGAACTCTTGGACATATCTGGCGTCGGTCCAAAGACCGTGAAGGTGCTGTACCAGCAACTCGCAGTGGCAAATGTCAAGGACCTTGAGCGGGCCGCGAGGAAAGGTAGAATCAGAGAGCTCAAGGGTTTCAGCGAAAAGAGCGAAGAGAGAATTCTGAACAATCTCCGCATGTTCTCTGGAGCAAAGAAGAGGGCTCTTCTGGGATTGGGTCATCCTCTGGCTGAGAAGCTAATCGAAGAGCTCAAGGCAAAATGCCAACTCCGCAAGACCTCCGTGGCGGGGTCAGCACGAAGGATGCGCGAGACCCTGGGTGATCTTGACATCCTCGTCGCAACCGACAAGCCAGAGAAGGTGATGGTGGCATTTGCAGGTCTCCCCGAAGTGAGGGAGGTAATCGCAAGCGGACCAACCAAGACGACCGCGATAGTCGAGACGAGGCACCTGAGAATCCAAGCCGACATCAGGGTCGTGAAGACGCATAGTTTCGGTTCGGCATTGCAGTACTTCACCGGGTCCAAGGACCACAACATCCACCTGAGAAGAATCGCACAGAAAAAGGGGTGGAAGCTGAACGAGTACGGCCTTTTCGAGGGCGAGACGCAGATTGCGGGAGAGACAGAGGAGGGGATCTACGAGACCCTTGGAATGGACTATGTCCCGCCTGAATTGAGGGAGGACAGGGGAGAAATCGAAGCCGCCCATTCGAAGAGCCTGCCTAGGCTTATCAAGAGGGATGATGTGAAGGGCGACCTCCACATCCACACCGAATGGAGCGATGGAACCGAGTCCATCGAACGAATGGTGGAGGAATGCAAGATACTCGGCTATTCATATGTCAGCATTGCCGATCATTCAAGGGGTCTGAAGATCGCCCGCGGACTGGATGATGATGTCCTGCTGAGACAAGTTGACAGAATAAAGGAACTGAACGAGAGCGAGAGGGACTTCAGGATATTCTCCAGCAATGAGGTGGACATTCGAGCGAACGGAGAGTTGGACTACGACGACGAAATACTCAAGGAACTGGACATAGTCGTGGGAGCGGTCCATTCCCAGTTCAGGATGGAGAAGAAGAGAATGACGGAGAGAATGCTGACCGCCATGGAGAATGAGCACGTTGACTTCATCTCGCATCCGACTGGAAGACTCATAGGGAAAAGAGAGCCGTACGAAGTGGACATGGACAGGATTCTCGATGCTGCGTTGGAGACCGGCACGGGTCTCGAGATCAACTCCTGGATCGACAGACTCGACCTGAACGACCGAGATGCCCGTCTGGCGAAGGACAGGGGGGTGAAGCTCGTTCTTGGGACCGACGCCCACAATCGCAAGGAACTCCACTTCATGAAGTATGGCATCGGGACCGCGAGAAGAGCCTGGCTTGAGCCGGATGATGTCCTCAATACGCTTCCCGCGAAGGACCTCCTGGGGTGGTTCAAGTCCTAAGAATCTTTATACCACAACGCGATTGGGAATTGGGGAGGTAACATGACGACTGCGAAAATTATCGAGCTTGTTGGCTGCTCGGACAAGAGCTTCGAGGACGCAATCCACAACGCCTTCAATGATGCGAAGAGGACGACGAGGGGCATAAGCGGGATTGACGTGCTCAAGCTCGCTGCCAAAGTCAGGAACAACGAAATCGTGGAATTCAGGGCAAACGTCAAGGTCTCGTTCCTGGTGGAACGATAGAATGGATGAGGAACCTGAAGACGAGTTCAAGATGATGCGTCGGCTCATGAACAGATTGTTCATGCAGCTCTCGCTATCCCAACTGGATTCGTTCAGAAACGAGCCTTTTGTCTACGGGTTCTCACTGAAAGCAGGTCCTGACGGAAAGCCCCGAATCTCGGATTTCGGAAACACCAGATACATAGAAGAAAGGAGGGGTTTGGGGGAAAGGCAACCCCTCACAGACGTAATCGAGGGGAGAGATGAGATATTCGTCACGATGGAGCTTCCAGGAGCCTCCGAAGAGGACGTGCAGATTGAGGCGAGCGGACACAGGCTGGTCGTTAGGGTAGAGGGAAGAAGAAAGTACTACGCGGAAGTGGACCTCCCAACGACCGTTCTCAAGGACGAAGTGAAGTGGACACTCAAGAACGGTGTGTTCGACATTGTTCTGAAGAAGGAAGTTGTTAGAAACCTGGACATCTAGAGGCCCGAGATGAGTCTGGAGGAACTGGCAAGACAGGTGAGACGATGCAGAAAATGCGTGCTCTGGAGGACACGCAAGAAGGCGGTTCCGGGTGAGGGAGACAGTGACGCGCGCATATTCCTCGTGGGGGAAGCTCCCGGAAGGGAGGAAGACAAGAAGGGACGGCCTTTCGTCGGGACCGCCGGAAGAATCCTAGATGAATCGCTCAAGAAGGCAAACCTAAAGCGGGAAGAGGTTTTCATCACAAGCGTACTCAAATGCCGCCCGCCAGGGAATCGGAATCCCCGTAGGGCTGAGATAGAGAAATGCCGTTACCATCTCGAATCACAAATCGAAGAGGTGGACCCCGACGTCATCGTCGCCTTGGGAGCGTTTGGGTCGAAGGTTCTCACCGGCAAGTCCGAGAAGGTTTCCGAGGCCCGACGGGTAACGGGGGAATATGAAGGAAGACTCCTTGTCACGACCTACCATCCCGCCGCGGTTCTCTACAACAGGAGGTTGATGAAGCACCTCGGGTCAGATCTCAGGAAGGCAAAGGAGTTCGCAGAATCTGAGGACGTCAGGATGATCAGCAGGCCCGCCAGAGAGGGGAAGAGGAACGTCTCTGTTTGCTCCGCAGGGGGCGTCATTCTCAGAGGGGGCAGGATACTTCTCATTCGCAAACGGAGCGAGAAACTCTGGTGCCTCCCGAAGGGTCACCGGGAGAAAGGGGAGGATTCGGAACAAACGGCGTTGAGAGAGATGAGGGAGGAGACGGGTCTAGGACTGTCGGAGGTGGAGGGCAAACTATGTAGCGTCGAGTACTCCTACTATTGGCCACAGACCGATGTCAACTATTACAAGGAAGTCACCTACTTCCTCGCACGCGCTCCGGGAAACCAGAAACCCAAACTGGAGAGCAGATTCGACAGATACAGGTGGTGTACCGAGCAGGAAGCGTTGAAGCTCCTTCACCACCGCAATGACATCAGTGTCGCGAAGAAGGCTTTCAAGGTCCAGAAGAAGTGATTCGAGGCAGGTAGAAACACAGGTGATCGAATATTCTCGCTTTTGATAACGAAGAGAAAAACATCTAAAAGGGATTTGCCCTTACTGGAACGGGGTGTCGAATGAAAGAAAAGGGTATTCCGGATGCATTGTTGGATTTCTTCAAGGGGCCAGGCGGACACTCGCTGATAGTGAAAGGTGCAGCAGGGACCGGAAAGACAACATTCGCCTTGCAGTTGACCGAGGAGTTGGAGAATGTGGAGAACTCATACTATATGTCCATAAGAGTGGGCGATCATTCTCTTTACAATCAGTTCCCGTGGCTGAAAGACGCGATGGAGTACAAGAAGCGGATTGCGCCCACGAAAGTCAATCGGAAGCCGGAGGACGAAGGCAAGGTCGACAGGACGGAGCTCAAGAAGCTCGAGGGAAGGATTGAAATGGGCGAGGAGGATGAAGACAGCATCTACGACGAGATAGGCGAGGGAGAGGTCACTGAGGCCGGCCTTATCCTCGACCTGGGGTCAGACCTTCCTGAGATCGATCTGGCATATGACGTGGTCGAGAACAGCCTTCCCGAGAAAACTCTCATACTGATAGATAGCATAAACGCTCTGGCGGAGAGATACGGGATTCATCCGTCAAAGCTCATGAACACTCTCCAGAGGGATCTGGTTGAGACCTCTTCGTCGGATGTCCTGTATGTACTGGAAAGCAGCGGGGAAACGCAGCTCGACTACCTTGGAGACGGAGTTATCACCTTCACGAGCGAAGAGCACGCAGGCAGACGTCTAAGGATAATGAAGATAGAGAAGCTCCGAGGCACAGAGATAAGGCAGCACAAGTGCGCCTACAGCCTGGACGGAGGGAGAATCAAGACGTTCGGTTTCGAGAAGATAGAGATTCCTGAAGAGAAGGCTCCATGGGAACCGGTTCCTGACATATCTGAGAACTGGGTCTCAACGGGGAGCGAGCAGCTGGACAGCCTCATTGGCGGATTCAAGAAGGGGGCGATAGTCGCCCTCGAGATCGGCGGGAACGTGGACACGTTATACTCGGACCTCATGAAGACGTCGCTCATATCGAATTTCATTTCGCTCGGAAGAGGAGTGGCCTTCGTTCCCGAAAAGAAGGCATCCTCGGAGATAGTGAGGGACGAGATCCTCCCCTTCGTCGGTCAGGAGGCCTTGGAGAACTGCATGAGGGTGTTTGAACCATCCGCCACTACACCTCTTGAGGGTTCGAAGGTGGCGCTTCCAATGGAGGGCTCAGACGTCGACAATGAGCTGAGATGGAGCAACATCGAGTATCATCTTTCAAAGGCGGAGCATCCTCTTCTCTCTCTGATGGGATTTGACACCCTTGAAGCCGTATTCGGCCCCAAGGTCATTGGGGAGATGGCAAGTCACTTGTCCTCCATAAGGAAATCGAATGACATCTTCCTGGGAATCGTGACCTCTACGACGTCCTCCACAGCCCCGCTTGCGAACCTAGCTCACACCCACATAAGGATCGAGAACATAGACGGGTCCGTTGTCCTCTACGGAGAGAAACCCTACACTGAGCTCCATGCCCTCTCCTTTGACCATTCGAAGGGCCATCCAAAGGCCACGCTCACACCCATAATCTAGCCGCCTTGGAGAGGGGTATGGGTATCATCGTTGATAATTGCATAGAAATCTGCTTAAATCAAGTAGAGAATGATTACCGCAATGCGGGAGAAGACAATCTCTAGGCTTCTGACTGACGATTATGCAGAGAGGATTCTTGTCGCCACGTACTTCTACCCGCGGTCAGTTCAGGAGGTCAGCGACAAATACGACATCCCCATAGCCGCGTGCTATCGAAAGATGCATGACCTTGAGGACGCAGGACTGGTGGAGGTCGAGAAGATCGTCACGACATCCAAGGGAAAGACAATGAAACTTTACAGGTCGCAACTGAAGAGCGCCTGTATAATGTTCCAAGAGGGTCATTTCAAGATTAGGCTGGAGTTCAACTACGACGAGGACATCAACAACAAGTGGATCAAGATACCCATCCCGTCCAGATGAGTATCAGATTCGATAATTCGATTCTCCTGACCGATAATCTTGGGAAAGCCTTTAAATAAGAAAAGCAATACCAACTAATAACCATCCTGAGAACTTCTCAACTTGGGGGTGTTTCAGGGAGGGTTGATATGACACCGCTAGAAGCATCTCAATTGCTCACGGACGAATACACGGCGAAGATTCTCTTGGCGACGTTCAAGAGGAAGATGAGCGCGCAAGAGATAAGCAGGAGATATGGAATACCGATTGCGGCCTGCTATCGGAAAATCCGAGCTCTCGAGGAGTTAGGACTATTGGAATGCGTAGAGCGCATTCTCACACAGAAGGGAAAGAGGAAGAACCTCTACACCTCGAGGCTGAAGAACGCCTATGTTTTCTTTGAGGGCGGAAAGCTAAGAGTCCGCTTCCACTTGACGACGGGTGTGATCAAGGACTTTGGCGGGGACTGGACGGGTGTTGACTCAAAGAAGTAGTATCCGTTCTGATTGTCTCTTTTGATAAGATGGGCGAAAGTGCCATTATTTGTCACGCGCATCAATACTCTGATGAACATCCATCAAAAGCTGAAACTGCTGCGCGATGATGACGTAAAGCACATCTTGGTTGCGACGTTTCTCTCACCGAGATCGGCCTACGAGCTTTGCGGGAAGTACTCCATCCCCATAGCATCATGCTACAGAAAGATCAATCTGCTCGTGAAAGCTGGGCTCCTTTCGGTGAGGAAGAGAATCATCACCCGCCGGGGAAGAGTAGTCAAGCTTTTCCAGGCAAATCTATACAAAGGACACATACACATCGAGAACAGTCAAATCCTACTCAGGTTCGCCCTCATTCCGGAAGAGCAGGCTGACCTGCAGACATGGGAGGCGATTGACATTCTGTAATGATAATCACGTGCGATAACCGTGAGGCTGAGTTTATATAAGCTCGCATGCTACGATTTATCGATAGGATGAAGTTAAGGTTCCACAAGATCCTTCCCAACGGAAAGAGCGTAATTTTCCCAAAGGAGGAGGACGAAGAGAAAGAGGTGATAAGCCTCAACGTGATTGTCTTGAAGGAGACGGGAAAGAAGGATCGCGAATAGCTTTCCATTCCCTCCTCGCCCTTTTCGCTCGATTAAAAAGGGGGTGAGGAAAGCAAAGGTCCCAGGAAAATGGGCCTTCGTCTTTCCTCGGAGGAGGGGTCATCGTGATTTCTTAGGCTGACTAATCAACACACGCGAGATGTCGTATAAGCATCTTTTTGTCATATTATCGCCATTGATAATGCTACTCTGGCCGACCATTCTCCTATTTCAGAATTTCGATTTCAGAACGACTATGCCTTCATCTGTTGTGATGTCTATTGATTGCTTCCCGGTCACATGATTGGTTCCCCTCATCTTGAGAACCTCAATGTACTTCCGTCTCTCATCCCCTTCGTGAGAATACATGAGGAGAACTATGCCGTCTACAGCATGTGCGATTTCTGATGGATATAGTTGACCAGGGGAGACCTCGCCCGTGAGAACAGTTACGCAATCCCAGTTCTTCAGCCTGGTCACCAAGTCGAATAGGAATGTCCTGTAATTGTTCTGGATGAAATCACAAATAATGGTTATAGGGTCTATTACGACCCGTTGGGGTATGACTTCCGCGATTTTTCCATCGAGGATTTCCAGAATCTCATGAGGCCCCTTTTCCCTTATGTCATGGCCCAGGTCGACATATACGATCTCTTTGCCGAAGTGCTCTGGATCAACGAATTCGAATTGGGAGGCGAATCTCAGCATCCATTGAGTGGGCTCGCTAAGTGTGGTGAAGAATATGCACTGCTCTCCCCTCTTGGCGCCCTCGAAGAGGAACTTCTGCGCGAATGTCGTCTTTCCGGTCCCTGCACTTCCCGCGACAAGGAGAACGGAGGGAAACGGGAAACCACCAGAGATCATTTCGTCGAGACCGGGTGTCCCGCTTTTGCATCTGACTATTGGATCATTCATGTGAAGTCCCCCTTTGTGTCCGAAGCCTCCACTGCGCGTGAACGGCCGACTCCATCTAGGTCCCCTGGAACCTCCATGAAGGCCGCATTGCCCATATCGACCATTCTGTCACAGTTGTCGGCAAGGAACTCGTAGAGGTCCCTCTGCGTCTCTCGGTCAACGGACACTGATGTGAAGGCCTTGGGATTGGATGCAACGGCATCCAAGAATCTCTTCAGAAACCGCCTACCGATTCCTGTCTTGTTGTAGTGGAATACCGCAGAGACATCATCTATGAGAACGAAGTCTCCCTCGACAATCCTTAGGATGGTTGCGGAGCCGTCCTCCATTCTGCCAACAAGCTCAAGGTCATCGAATATCTTGGACACTTGGAACGGACCGTCCAGAAAAGTGGTCTGTCTCCATTCCATCCTTCTCTCACCGGAAATCTGCGAGATTGCATCGATGAAATGCATCTCGTCGTAGTCGACCTTGTGTATCCTCAGCAGGTGAGCCATATAGTGATAGGGCCTGTTGATGGAGATGAATATCCCCTTGGGTCCCCTTTCCTCGAGAAGAGCCTTAAGAGCTATGAGGTTCGTCTTTGCGAAGTAGATCCTGTCAGTATTCACTAGAAGCCTGTTCTGCGAGGCCTTCATCATTTGGGATATGATGTCCCTCATGGCGACTACTTCGGTCTCGTAAACCATTAGGACCCAGCCTATCAGAAGAATTGAGCCACGTTATTAAGACAATTTCGTGCTGATTATCAGGAGTGATAAGGTCCATTGTGGGGAGGAACTTCCCAGAAAGCCAACTTCCGCTGGTTTTTCTAGTTCGAACTGCATTGAACCTTTCCGTCAATGACACGAACATCAAGAAGTGTCTTGACTGTTACATCCAGTTCTTTCTCGAGTTCCGCCTTGCTTGGATTCTTATTGAACACGATGACCACGTCGACCAATTCCGCCTTGATTGCCCTCAATGCCTGGACGACTGCCCTGAGTGTCCCGCCTGTGCTGAGAACGTCATCCACAAAGACGATCCTGTCGCCCTCCCCTATGAAGTTGATGAATATGTCCGAGCCAGAGTATCCAGTGATCTGCTTGACCGAGATCTCACCTGGCAGACCGTAATTTCTCTTCCTGATGAAAACATAGGGGATGCCTGTAGCCAGTGAAAGCGATGCTGCGAGCGGGAAACCCATCGATTCAGCGGTGACTATCTTGTCGCAGTCGAGATTGGCCACACTGATTATCGCCTCTGTTACTTCCTCCAGAACCTCTGGGTCTCCGAGAGGGATGCCATCCGTGATGGGATGGATGAAATACTCATATTCACCGAACTTGACAACGGGACACATGTCCATGGACTCTTTCAACTTCTTCAGCGTGTGATCACGTCCTGCTCTCCCCGACCAGATCTGTAGCGGCCTCGCGCGCTTTATTCAGGATCTCTTCCTCTCCTTCAACGGTCCGGTCCCGCATCAGCGTTCTTCCGTCACAGATCACCGTGTCGACGCAGGCTCCGGTTGCCGAGTAGACGAGGTCTGAAATAATATTATGACCAGGTTGAAACTGGGGCATCTTCAAATCGATGAGAACTAAATCCGCCAACTTCCCTGGAGCTATTCCACCAGCATCGAGGCCCAGGGTCTTGGCCCCGTTCTCTGCAGCAAGGTCGACAACATCCTTGGCGGGGAGGATTGTTGGGTCACCCACGAACGCTTTCTGATAGAGGGCAGCAAATTTCATCGTCTCCAGCATGTCGAGGGAATTGTTTGAGGCGCACCCGTCGGTTCCCAGAGAGACAAGGACTCCCGCCTCGCGCATCTCTTCGTATGGCATCGCTCTTCCCACCGCGAGCTTCATGTTCGAAACAGGATTGTAGGAAACCTTCACGTCATGCTTCCTGAGGGTTTCTATCTCTTTCCTGTTCAGCCAGACGGAGTGAGCCGCAATCAGTCGAGGGCTCAGGAACCCGATGTCCTCCAAGAACTCAACTGGCCTCTTGCCATAGCGCTCAACGCAGGAGTTCACCTCTTCCTCCGTTTCGGAGAGGTGGAAGTGAATCAAAAGGTCCTTCTTTTCGGCGTACTCGGATACGATTTGAAGACTTTCGGAGGACACTGTATAGATGGCATGAGGCCCCAGTGCTGGTATGATTCTATCGTTCTTCATGGACAGTATGGACTCAACGAGACGAACGGATTTTGAGAACTCCCGCTTCCCAACGTCTGGATTCATTGAATCGACAAAACCCTCACCAAGGACGGCCCGCATGCCCATATCCTCAGCGGCCCTGGCGGCTTCCTCCATGAAGAAATACATGTCATTGAAGCAGGTCGTCCCTGATTTGATCATTTCCAGGCAAGCGAGCTTCGTCCCCCAGTATATGTGCTCGGGTTTCAGACTCTGCTCAAGGGGCCATATCTTGCTGCTCAACCAGTCATGGAGACGCATGTCATCGGCGTAGCCTCGAAACAGGCTCATGGCCGCGTGGGTATGAGTGTTAATCAGTCCGGGGATGGCGGCTTTGTTCCTTCCGTCGATGACAATGTCAGCGCTTTTCCTGGCATCCAGGGAGACAATGTGTTTGCCTTCGATGAGAATGTTCCGCCGCTTGCCATTCAAGAGGACTTCCTCTATGAGAATGCTCAAGCCAGCACCTCGATGGCCTTCGAGATGATATTGAACAGCCTCTCCCTGTTCTTCATTTGATTCTCGAGGATCTTTTCGTAGGACAGAACCTCATCGACGATCCCATGGCAATGATTGTCCACGGAGCAGATGCTAGCGTAGGATACGCCCCTTTCGACCGCCAAGGTGGCCTCGGAGGGCATTGTCATTCCCACAATGTCACCGAACTTCTCGAAAATCCGGATCTCGGCCTTCGTTTCAAGCCTCGGCCCAATCGCCTGGACATAGACCCCGCCATCGTGCACAATGTACCCCAGGTCCTCAATGCATTGCACGAGCTTCTCCCTGGTTTCGGAATCCAGAACCGGGGTCACGTGGACGGCTTCCTCATCATGGAAGGTCGGGATGTTCCAGAAGCTGACATAGTCCGAAGGAATGATGAAATCCGTGGGTCGAATCTCGGGCCTCAGGCTACCTACTGAAGACGTTCCGATGATTCTCGCCACACCGATCCCTGAGAGCGCGTGGATGTTTGCGTGGTGGTTCACTCGATGCGGGGGGTACTGGTGCTCTTTTCCATGTCGGAACAGAAAGGCGACCTCCTTCCCCTCCACGAGCCCGATCTGAACCTCGGACGAAGCGTCTCCGTACGGGGTCGTGGCCT
>JBHIBK010000043.1:0-10234 GCA_046759065.1 Thermoplasmata archaeon
TTTTGGATGCAAATACTCGAGCCTGAAACCCCTCTCTGGCCATATATCCTGTATCATGATGATTCTTCTCTGTTGCAGGAGGGGCGAGACGATAATGAGCATTGGCCCTGAAGATGGGGGATATGACGGCTACGCCCCTGAGAACGTCCCGCGGATTCTCGGTCTGGAGTGCGAGTATCTTCCTTTCAACGGTGAAGCGGCGAACCTTGACTACGAACTGGCGGCCGAGAAGATAGGAGAAGTCTCTCCTTCCCTCGTCGTTGTCGGGACGAGCTTCCTATTCTTTCCGTACGATTTGAAGAGGCTGCGAGAGGTATGTGAGGATGCGGGGGCCAGGCTCGGATACGACGCCTCTCATGTGCTGGGACTGATGGCGGGAGGCGAATTCCAGGAGCCCTTCAAGGACGGTGTCGATGTGGTCATAGGCAGCACCCATAAGTCCTTCTTCGGCCCTCAGGGGGGCATTTTCCTGACGGATGATGAAGACCTGTTCACGGAGGCGACAGAGAACATCACTTGGAGGCTTTTGGACAACGCACACTGGAACCGCATTGCCGCGCTCACACTTGCCCTCGAGGAGATGAAGGAGTTCGGTGAGGGATATGCATCTCAGTGCCTTCGCAATGCATCCGTTCTCGCGAAGCAACTGCACGAGAGTGGCATCCCGGTGATGTACGAGAACGATGGTTTCACACAATCCTCCCAGGTCATGCTCGATGGCGACAAGATCAGGTCGGAGCTGAACCTGAGAATTAATGATCTAGCCATCAGGTTGGAGAAGTCAAACGTGATCATCGACGCCGTTGGCAGATTGGGGGTGAACGAAGTCACCAGACTTGGCGGGAACGAGTCTCACATGAGGGAGCTGGCATCTCTGATCTCCCGATGCATCTCGGGGGAGAACGTCCTCGAAGAGGTCAAGCGGTTGAGGGCATCACTTTCCATGTCCTTTTGCTTCTGAGGCCTCCACAAGCGACAATATGATATTCGGCTATGCAATCTCAGTACCGTGAGTGGGGACATGGAGAGATACGACCGCCAACTCATCCTTCCGCAAATAGGTGAGGATGGACAAGAGAGACTGAACGATTCCAAAGCGGCCGTCGTTGGCATGGGCGCCCTTGGCTGCCTCAGCTCCATCATTCTCGCGCGAGCGGGGATGGGACATCTCTCTGTCATCGACAGGGACGTGGTGGAGCTTGACAACCTTCAGAGGCAACTGCTGTATCATGAGGGGGACCTTGGCGAGGCGAAGGCAATCGTGGCAGCTAGGAGACTCAAAGAGATGAACTCGGCGGTCGATGTCCAGTCCTTTCCCTCCGACCTGATTCCAAGGAACATCGACGAAATGCTGGGAGACGCTGATGTCGTTGTCGATGGCCTTGACAACATGAGGACGCGGTTCATCATCAATGACTTCTGTGTCAAGAATGGTATTCCTTTCGTCTACGCGGGTGCGGTCGCCACATACGGAATGACCATGACGATAGTTCCTGGTAGAACGGCCTGCTTCGAATGCCTTTTTCCCTCTCTGCCACCCGCTGGCTCAGTGGCCACTTGTGAGACAGAGGGCATCCTCAACACAGTGCCCGCCACGATCTCCTCAATTCAGGCCGCCGACGTCTTCAGGCTCATCCTTGGAGAAGAGGTTGGAGGAAGGCT
The DNA here is from genome assembly GCA_046759065.1 of Thermoplasmata archaeon. GTDB lineage: Archaea > Thermoplasmatota > Thermoplasmata > RBG-16-68-12 > JAGMCJ01 > JAGMCJ01. Next base: position 1,663 of record JBHIBK010000043.1, read on the forward strand.
CCTGACGTATGATGCCTGGTTACGTGAGATCAACCAGATGGACATCTCCAAGAACGAAGACTGCCCGTCATGCGGGAAGAGGGAGTTCCGCTACCTATCGGAGGACGATTCCGACCTCGCAGTCTCGCTGTGTGGCAGGAACAGCGTCTCGATTAGCCCGAAGGGAAAGGAACACGTTGACTTCGACACTTTGGGCGCCCGCCTTCAGAAGGTAGGTGAGACCCGGAGAGGAGAAGGCATTCTCGCGTTCGCCTTTCAAGATTACAGGATGACCATTTTCCAGGACGGTCGTGTGCTCATCTCAGGGACTGGGGACGTATCCAAGGCCAGATCGCTGTATTCGAGATTCATTGGAGACTAGCTGCGATGAAACTGCTCTCTCTCATATCTGGCGGTATCGATTCCCCTGTGGCAACGTACTTGATGTTGCGGAGGGGTGATAACTGCATGGCACTGCACTTCGACAACCAGCCCTTCACGGACGACCGCCAGTTGCAGAAGGCGAAGGATCTGGTGAGGCATCTGGGAAACTACGCAAAGGAGAGGATCCCGCTGCACATAGTCCCTCACGGAAAGACACAAATCGAGTTTGCCAGGCACTCCATAAGGAGATTCGGATGCGTCTTCTGCAGAAGGATGATGTTGCGTGTCGGCGAGAGGATTGCGAGCAATGAGGGATGCGAAGCGTTGGTGACGGGAGAATCTCTCGGTCAGGTCGCCTCGCAAACTCTCAGCAACATCGGTGTGGAAGAGGATGCCGTTGATATCCCCATCCTGAGACCGCTCATCGGGTTCGACAAGGTGGAAATCGAAAGGATAGCCAGGGATATCGGCACGTACGAAATCTCGATAAGACCGGGGCTCTGTTGCACGATCGTTCCTGAGAAGCCAGCGACTCTCTCAAACGTGGAGACAATCTGGGAAGAGGAGAGGAAGGTCGGAATCGAGAAGCTCGTTGAAGACGCGCTGGAGAATGTGGAGATCGTATGACCTACTATCTTCTATCTCCCTGCAGAACCTCGGCTGGTTTCATGTCGACCTTGAAAAGGAAAGTCACACTGGACCTCAGGCAAGTGACCTCTCTCCTGAAGGAGAGGAACTTCCAGGTTACTGATGTCGGACCTCTCCTCGTGTTGAAGAAAGAAGTCGAAATCACCCTCTACAGGAACGGCAGGATGATAGCCAAAACCGATGATAGGGGACTAGCGGACAGGTCCGTGAAGGAGGTGTATTCCCTGATTCTTCCGGAACACAGTGAGAGCGAATGAAGGCAGTGCTGGACTCCTCGGCCCTCTTGGTGGGGAAGTATCCAGAACTAGACGAGATGATGACGACGCCTGACGTCATCAGAGAACTGAAGAGAAAGGGAATGAGTCCCGGCCTCAAGTCCTTCGTCGACGTGAAAGTGAGGATCGCCTCCCCATCTGAAGCAGCCGTAAGGAGAGTGATGGAGGCCTCGACTGAAAGTGGTGATTCCGAGCGGCTCTCTGAAACAGACCTTGGACTGTTGGCCCTCGCCTTGGACGAGGATGCGATTCTTCTCACAGATGACTACTCGATTCAGAATCTTGCCACTATGCTTGGGCTTTGCTACAGGGGAGTCATGTTTCCCGAGATAACAAAGAAGGTCTCGTGGCGATACAGGTGCGAGGGATGTGGCAGGAGATTCGACGACTACTCGGAGATCTGCTCGATCTGCGGATCGAAGGTGAGGACATACAGGAAAAAGGAGGAGGAGATAGAAAAGAAGAAGTAGTCTTAGGCTCGATATCCATCAAGCTTAGGCACCTTTCAAAGGACTGAAGACATGAGGCTCACATTCGTATGGCAGGACTGTGTTGTGGTTGGAAGCAACGGAACGAATCTGTTGACCGACCCATGCTTCCCACGAGTACGGAAGGTCATCAGCTTGGACGATCTTCCCCGCCTCGACGCGATAATCGTGTCAAACTCCGACATAGACGCGCTTTCATGGAAACCTCTGGAACCTCTCAGAAAAACCATTCCCGTGATTGCGCCCAAGGGCACGGAGAAGAAGATTGGGAAATGCGGCTTCGCCAACGTACATGAAGTCCAGTCTGGAAAGGCCTTCACCATCGGAGACATGAGGGTCATCACCCTGCCCGCCAAGTCCTCCAGAGACTCATTTGGCGTCCTGTTCTCATCCGCCAAGAACGCATACTTCGCCGGACCCACTCTCTATTTCGACAAGATGGCTGCAATCGGCAGCACGTACGAAGTTGATTTGGCGCTTCTGCCAATCGGCGGGCGATTTCGCGGAAGGCAGCGGGGCGTCATGACGCCGGAGGAGGCTGCTGATGCGGCGGTCCGTTTGAAAGCCAAGTCCGTCGTTCCCATTCATTGGCATCCGGTTCGTGTGGGCGAGAGCGAGGTCCGCCCGTCAGGGACACCCGAGGAGTTCCACAGGGTAATCAGGGAAAGGAAGCTTGGAACCAGGGTGAGGGTCCTTCGACCATCCGATGCCATCATAATATGACTACTCGCCAAATCTTCTCCGTCTCATCTGGTAGGACCTTATCGCCCTCAAGAAATCTATTTTCCTGAAGCCTGGCCAGTAGACGTCAACGAAGTAGAGCTCACTGTAGGCGAGCTGCCAAAGGAGGAAGTTGCTTATCCTCTCCTCTCCGGAGGTTCTGAGGATGAGGTCTGGATCAGGAACGTCTGCTGTGTACAGTTTCGATGCGAAGGACCCCTCGTCTATGTCGTCAATCGATATCTTACCGTCCTTCACGTCCTGAGCGAGACTCCTTATCGCAGTTATGATCTCTTCCCTTCCTCCGTAGGCCACCGCGATGTTGTAAAAGTAGTTGCTGTAACCCCTCGTCTTCTCCTCGGCATAAGCTATCGCATCCCTCACATCCTCCGGGAGAAGATCCCTTTGACCGAAGGCACGGATCCTTATGCCGTGCTTGTGGACCCTCTCTTCCTCCCCAATCTTCCTGAAGTTCTCGGCGAAGAGCCGCATGATATGCTCAACTTCCTTCTTGCTCCTCTTGAGGTTCTCTGTGGAGAACGCATAGACAGTGAGGATTCTCACCCCTACATCAAGGCACCACTGGAGAACTTCCTCCAGCTTGTCCCTTCCCTTCTCATGCCCTTGGTCGGGGTTCATACCCAGATCTCTGGCGAATCTTCTATTCCCATCCATGATGATGGCAACATGTTCTGGAATCTTGCCGCCCTTGATCTGCTTCTGAAGCCTGCTTATATAGGCTTGATATGCGGTGTCAGATATCATCCGGGTAATCTCGCTAGCCATTTCACTTTCAAATCCGCCAACGACTATATCTATCTTTTCTCACGGCTATATGGACTGACTGGGATGTTCTCGGAAGCTTGAAATAGGTGGTAGCACAATCTGTAGTTGCGTAGATTCCAGGCTGTGCGAGAAATGAAATACAAGGAATACAGGGAAATCTCCAGCCGTCTGCATAAGCCCTCGGACATCAAGGCTCTCGCCAAGAGCAGGGGGCTGGACGAAGAGTTGCTCATGGTTCTCTACACGCAGAATGTTGTGAGGGACGCAACGAGGAGATTCTATAAGGTTAAGAAAAGGGCTCCCAAGATGCTCGATCTCTGGAGGAGTGGAAACTCATTTTGTCGAATCTCCAAGAGGTTCTCATTCCCGCCCGTTCTAATGGCCCTGCTGATAATGCAGGAGAACAAGATATCCAAGAAGCGTTTCTGGAAGATGGCTCTCAAGCCTGGAAGAATAAAGGACAATAGGCTCAGGCGCGATGTCATTGAGGCGTGCAAGGCCGATCTCGTTTATTCGCCGGAAGGCATCAATAGGCAAAGAGAAAGGGGAGGGTGGGGAGAAGCCAAGCTGTGCGAATGGCTGGACAAGAGGAACATCGAGTATAGGACCGAGGCGGAGCTGAGAGGGTCCTATAAGAAGACCCCAGACACTCTTTTCTCCAAGCCTCTCAGGCTGAATGGTTCGGATAGAGCTTGGATAGAGTCAAAGGCAACGTTCGGTGACCCCTTCGAGCTGAAACGCCATGTGAAGAGACAACTCGAACCCTATCTGTCCATGTTTGGAAAGGGATTGGTCGTCTATTGGTTCGGCTACGTGGAGGATGCGCGGGTATCCATGCCAGAAGGAGTCTCGGTGGTGGACGGAAGGTTCTTTGAGCTTTGACCCCGACCATCTTTCGAACGGCTCTCAAGCATCGTGCTCGCAACTCGGCGGACCACCGATTGGCAAGGAACATTTTGGGGGATGGCTACTTTCCCTTGGAGGGTAACCCAAATGCTTATTATACCGACACCTTTACTAAACCTGAATGGGAGCCGGCAAAGATGTTCCTGAAGAACTGATGAGGGTTAGGCTTCCCAAGGAGAGATTCGGAGAGATGTTCGCGATTGCCGATCAGCTCTTGGGGGCCTCGAGGATAAAGGTCATGTGTGCCGATGGGAAAGCTAGACTCGGCCGCATTCCTGGCAAGCTCAGAAAGCGGATGTGGATTCGCGAGGGCGACCTCTTGATCGTGAAGCCCTGGGAATTCCAGTCCGAGAAGGCAAACATACTGTACAGGTATACGAAAACCCAGTCGACATACCTGAGCAGGAAGAAGAGAATTCCCAAGCTCGTTGACATTTTCTAGCACAACAGCTTTATATTTTCCAGAGGTTAGATATCGATGGCTTTGAGACGTTCCGGAGGCCATCTGATCAGCTCCCAGGAGCCACATAATGGACGACGAAAAGAAACTGAAGCGATTTGAAGCGAAAATCGACTCATGGCGAATCAGAGTGAAGGATGATGACGACAGGAAAACCGTCGATGAGGTGTTCGACCGCCGGACTCTTCTCTCCGTCTACAAGCTCTTCAAGGACGGCATATTAGACACGGTTGATTTTCCCATCTCAACGGGAAAGGAGGGCAACGTCTTCAAATGCTCTGGTCCTGATGGGAGCGTGGCCTTGAAGGTTTACAGAGTCTCAACAGCTACGTTCAAACACATCTCCAAATACATCGTCGGTGACCCGAGGTTCAGGGGCGTTCAGAAGAACCGGAATAAAGTCATCCACATGTGGGCGAGAAAGGAGAACCGCAATCTGGAAAGAATGGCCTCCGGTGGCGTACGCGTGCCCAAACCGCTGGCGTGTCACAACAATATGATCGCCATGGAATACATCGGTACCGAAGAGATGCCCGCACCTCTCCTGAAAGATGTCCATGTCGAATTCCCAGAGAAGCTCTTCGATGAAATCGTTGACAACATGAGAAAGATTCATGACGTGGGCCTCGTCCATGGCGACATTAGCGAATACAACGTATTGATGAGCGATAGTACGCCGGTCATAATCGACGTGGGCCAAGGGGTCCCTCTTGAACACTCGATGGCTGAGGAATGGTTGCAGAGGGACATCGCGAACATAGTCAGATACTTCAAGAGGCTCGGCGTGAAAGCAGAACTCAAGGAAGTCACCAAGCGAGTGAGAGGTGACTGAGGTGCTCTACACCAAGATTCCGATGAAAAGAGTCGGCGTTCTCATCGGCGAAAAAGGCGAAACCAAGAAGAGACTCGAGGACGTCACGGGTGTGAAGATCTCGGTCGATTCCGAAAACGGCGAGGTCACCATCGATATGGAGCACGCTGAGGACCCATCCAACGCTCTTAAGGTCCAAGACATCGTAAAGGCAATTGGCCGGGGCTTCTCAGAGGAGAGGGCATTTCGCCTGCTTGGGGATGAGATCTTCCTCAAGCTTTTCGACGTCAGGGACTTTGCCGGCAAGAATCCCAAGAGGGTAAGACAGGTGCGTGCTCGACTGATAGGAACAGGGGGGAAAACGAGAAGGCTCGTCGAGGAACTCACTGGCGTTGACGTCTCCATATACGGGAATACAGTCGCGCTAATAGGCGACATCGTTCAGCTGGGCGTAGCTGAAAAGGCCGTGGAAATGCTTTTGGAGGGAAGCAAGCATGCAGCCGTCTATCGTTATCTGGAGGGGAGTCGCGCTGCCCTGAAGATGGCAGAGCTCGGCTTTGGGGATTAGCCCCTTCAGCAAAGAGATAAATAGGATGGTGAGGTGTTGGATTCGTTGCACCAGTAGGGAGGAGTCATCGATGAAGCGCGAGGAACGCTTGATCCTGTGGTTTCGGGAGATAACAAAGGAGGACGTTCATCTAGCGGGTGGCAAGGGAGCTTCTCTCGGCGAGATGCTCGTGAATCTGCCTGGCGTTCCCGTCCCAGACGGTTTTGCTGTAACCACAAATGCTTACAGGTCGATGATTCAAGGGACGGGTCTGGACAAATTCATAAGGGAGACTTTGGCCGACCTAGACACCTCCGACCTTGGGAACCTCCAGGATAGGGGTAAGAAGATAAGGCGGGCGATTCTCCGTGCAAAGATGCCTCACGAGCTGGTCTCTGAAATCGAGGATGCTTACGCAAAGCTCTGCGAGGAGGCAGGTGTCAAGAACGTTGACACCGCAGTTCGGAGTAGTGCTACTGCAGAAGACACGGTTGACGCTTCTTTCGCGGGTCAGCAGGAGACCTATCTGAATGTCCGCGGGTCGAAGAGTGTCATCCGCGCTGTTCAGAAGTGTTTTGCCTCGCTATATACGGACAGAGCGATATCCTACAGGGTAGACAAGAACTTCTCCCATCTTGATGCCTACCTTTCTGCCGCCGTGCAGCTCATGGTGAGATCCGACTTGGCATCCGCTGGAGTGCTGTTCACTCTGGACACCGAAAGCGGCTTCAGGGATGTCGTCTACATCAATGGAGCCTATGGCCTCGGTGAGTACGTCGTTCAGGGGACCATCAATCCCGACAGCTTCTACGTCTTCAAGGGTACCGGGAAAGTCCTGGACAAGAAGCTCGGGCTGAAGGACAAGAAGCTCGTTTATGCGCGAGGTGGTGGGACCGTCGAGAAGCTCGTTCCCCCTTCGCAAAGGAATCGGTTTGTGCTCTCGGATGATGAAGTGGAGCAGCTGGCCTCCTGGGCAATCGACATCGAGAAGCACTACGGAATGCCCATGGACATCGAGTGGGCGAAGGACGGGAGAACTGGACACCTCTACATCCTGCAGGCACGTCCGGAAACGGTCCATGCCGCCAAGTCAGGAAACGTCCTTGTGACCTACAGGTTGAAGAAGAAGGGAAAGGTGATCATGGAGGGCGAAGCGGTTGGCGAGAAGATAGGTCAAGGAAGAGCGAACGTCATCGCATCTGTGAAAGAGATAGCACGCTTCAAGAGCGGAGAGGTCCTGGTGACCAGCTCCACGAATCCTGACTGGGAGCCGATTATGAAGAAAGCGTCTGCCATTGTGACGGATACCGGCGGGAGAACGTGTCATGCCGCCATAGTATCCAGAGAGCTGGGAATCCCCTGCATAATAGGAACTGAGAAAGGGAGCCAGAAAATCAAGCAGGGGTCCGATGTTACCATAGATTGCTCCGAGGGACGAGGGCTCGTGTATGAGGGGCTGCTCGACTATGACGTGCAGGATCTGGAAATCAAGAGAATGCCCCGTACCCGGACCCATATCATGGTCAATGCAGGTATCCCTGAACTCGCATTCACCCAGGGGCAACTCCCGCACAAGGGTGTGGGTCTAGCTAGGGAGGAGTTCATCATAAACTCGCACATTCAGATTCACCCACAGGCCCTTCTGGACTACAAGAAGCTCGTGAGATTCGTGCGGAGCGGGTACAAGAAGGAGATTGAGAACGTCAGGAAGGCCGGGAAAGATCCCGAGAAGGAGAAGGACGTTATCGAGAAGAAGGAGTACTACGAGGATGTCATCGAGACAATCGACAGGCTCACCCGGGGATACAGGGATAAGGCTCAGTTCTTCATCGACAAGCTTGCCTACGGGATCGCCAGGATCGGAGTCGGATTCTATCCCCAGGACGTCATAGTTCGCCTGTCCGACTTCAAGACGAATGAGTACGCGAACCTCATCGGCGGGCGGTACTACGAGCCCGAGGAGTCCAATCCCATGATAGGCTATCGAGGAGCGAGCCGCTACTACTCGCCGCAATTCAGAGACGCATTCGCCCTAGAATGCAAGGCCCTACACAAGGTTAGAGGCGAAATGGGGCTCAAGAATGTCCTCGCTATGGTTCCATTCTGCCGAACACCAGAGGAAGCGAGAAGCGTAATCGACATGATGGAAGAGAACGGGCTCAAGCAAGGAGAGGACGCCTTCCAGGTTTATGTCATGTGCGAGATTCCAAGCAACGTGATCTTGGCGGAGGAGTTCGCTGACATCTTCGATGGATTCTCCATTGGAAGCAATGACCTCACACAGCTCACCCTTGGACTGGACCGGGACAGCGAACTTGTCTCACATCTCTTCGACGAGAGGCACAACGCCGTCAAGAAGATGCTTTCCAGTGTCATCAGAGTGGCGAGAAGGAAGAAGAAGAAGATCGGAATCTGCGGACAGGCCCCATCCGATTGGCCCTCGATTGCGGCGTTCCTCGTGAAGGAGGGGATAAGCAGCATGTCCCTCAATCCCGACACCGTGGTCAAGACGCGTGCCTTCGTTCATGCCGTTGAGTGGGCACTCAGGAACAAGAAGGACATATTCAC